>CBDTYO010000175.1:0-8360 GCA_965364615.1 uncultured Bacteroidia bacterium | reverse complement strand
AAAATCGGCAATCCGGTCATCAGGGTCCTTTCCACGCTGAGGATTCCTGTAGGATGGATTGTAAAACCCACCGCCTTCAAGCATTTCGTGGGCGGATCCACCCTGGAAGAGTGTCAACCTGCAGTGGAGAAGCTGAAAAGGGCCAATGTATACTCCATCCTGGACTATTCGGTGGAAGGCAAACACACCGAGAAAGCCATCAATGCCGCCCTGGAAGAGACCCTGCGGGCCGTGAAACATGCCGGCAGCAACCCGGATATTCCCTTTGCCGTATTCAAGCCAACGGCTTTTGGAGGCCACCATACCCTGGAAATCCTTAGTGGTGACGCTGAGCCTTCCCCCGAGATCAAAGAGGAGGGAGAAAAATTCCGCCAGCGCATCGATACCCTCTGCAGGACCGCCTTTGAAAATGACATTCCCATAATGATTGATGCAGAAGATACCTACATCCAGCAATTCATCGACCAGGTGGTGATGGAAATGATGCGCAAATACAACAAGGAAAAATGCATCGTTTTCAATACCTACCAGATGTACCGGCACGACCGCATCCCCATCCTGGAGAAGGACATCCAGGACGCCAGGCAAGAAAAATTTTTCCTGGGCGCCAAATTTGTCCGTGGTGCCTACATGGAAAGAGAAAGGGCCCGTGCTGCCAAAATGGGCTATGAAGATCCCATCCAGCCCGACAAAGAAGCCACCGACCGGGATTACAACCTGGGCCTCAAAATGGCTCTGGAGAATGTGGACATCGTATCCATATTCAACGGCACCCACAACGAATACAGCAGCAGATACCTGGCTGAGCTGATGCTGGAAAAGAAGATGGATCCGGCCGACAAGCGGGTCTGGTTCTCTCAGCTCTATGGAATGAGCGAGCACATCAGCTTCAACCTGGCAGCAGCTGGTTTTAATGTGGCAAAATACGTACCTTACGGTCCGGTTCGCTTTGTGCTGCCCTACCTGATGCGAAGGGTGGAGGAGAATACATCGGTCAAAGGACAGACCGGCCGGGAACTTTCGCTGATCAAGAAGGAACGGCAACGGAGGAAAAATGAAAATAGATAATCAAAGAAACACCTACCGCATCTGGCTCAGCCGCCTGGTATTGACCATCGTCTTTGCCCTGATCATCCTGGTGCTGGTGTTTGTGTCCTGGTTTGACAACATGGAATCAGGATTCACCAAATACCACATTGTCATATTGATCGCTACGGTGTACCTGGCCATTAACTGGCTGAACTACCTGAAACATCCCTATTTTGTCTCCTACAGCGACCAGGGTGAAATGCTGGTCATCCGGTATTACCCTGTGAGCATGTTCACAAGCCGCAAGCACTCCATTGAGATCCCCAAGCAGCAGTTTGTGGGTTTCGAGCTGGTCCCTTTTCTCTTCAAAAGCCAGCACTACCTGATCCTCAAGCAAAATTTCCGCGGCAAAGTGGCCTCCTATCCCAAAATCAGCCTTTCAGCCATGGACAAGGAGGACCGTGAGCAGATGCTCCAGTCGCTGGAGAAGTATGCTGCCAAGGCATAGTTGCGCCTGAATCATACCTCTTATTTTGAGTAACTTGTTTGAGGACTTCACGGCCCCATCAAACATGCCAACGTTTTTTTGAAACCTTTCCGCTCCTGCTGGTTCCGGTGACCTTCGCCCGGTGCGATAAAATCAGGCCGTAAGATCCCATTGATGTACCCGATGACGAATTTCTGACAGGCATCGGGTGGTTTGTGTCCGGACCACTCCCTTTCCTCCTGAAGGCTTTGCTTTGGATACCACTGCAGAGTGCAGCCAATAGGGATTCTGAAAAATACGGACAGATTCATTCCCCCTCGTAAACAGTCACATTCACAGAAGGCCAGGAGTTGATGCCATCGGAATAATTTCGGTCCGACTCGGGCTGAACGCTGCCATCGTCGCCGGTGGCTCTTGAACGTATGGTGAAGGTGCCTGCCTTTGGAGGAGTAACAAAAACCTCCCAAAAGATCCAGACATAATCCTCATCCAGGCTCTGGCGAACGGCGGCTGGTATCCAGGTAGCACCATCATCAAGGGTGATTTCCACTTTGGAGATTCGTTTGGCGCCCAGGGCTGCCCCGCCGATCCGGATGCTGTCGCCCAGGGCAAAACTGCTTTTGCTCTTGGGGAAGAAAATCTTGCTGTCAATGGTCATGGAAGAGTCCGATTTCCACCCCGATCCGCTCCAGTAATCTTCAGGGCCGGTCTTCAATACTTGTATTTCGACGATCCAGCCCGGCTGGCGTACCCCAAAATATCCTGGGAAAATAATGCGCAAGGGGTAGCCATATAAAGGGGGAATGGATTCATCGTTCATAAAGAGAGCACCAATAACCTCCTGATTCTTCAATTCTTCTATTGTGTTGAAAGTAAAATACCCATCTGCACTTAGGTATTTCACAGTGGTTGCGTCTTCCTGTATCCCAAGATTATCAAGCAGGTCGTAGACCCTGAAGCCACGCCATTCGGCTGTTCCCAGCTGGGGCCCATTGGGTAAATTGCCGATGCACTCAATGGTAAGAGTACGTTTGACCATGTCAAGGAGAAGCAAATCTCTCAAATTATACGTGCTTGGATGGTCGACGGCACCGGATATTTTAAGCCGGTAAGATTCCGCATTGATGCTGGGAATATCCGCGATCCTGGTATCAAAATACTTATCGTTTGGCGTAATGAAGTCGGGATATATCCCCAACTGATCTGAGCCATCAGGATTCTCCTGGTCCGGATCTTTGGTTTCACAGCTTCCCATAGAGGAAACCATGGCAAGGAGCAGAAAACCATATATGGCGGGCATTAATCTCATGCCATATTATAACCTCCAATCCCTGTCAATTGTTTTCAGGCCTGGGTATCGATTATGGGGGGTGCTGACACATATATCATGAAAAAGGATGTCTCAGGATGACTACAGCGAAGAGCTCTACCGCATTGCCCTGACCATGGTCCCGTCCATCGGACCCATCACGGCCAGGAAGCTGATGGAGAATGTTGGATCTGCCCGAGGGATTTTCCAGGAGAAAAGGGAACACCTTCAGAAAATTGAAGGCATTGGTCCTGTCATGGTGAGATCCCTCAAAAGCAATGATTTACTCCGTCAGGCAGAAAAGGAGCTGAAGTTTTTGCTAAAGCATCACATAGCTGCCCACTACTATCAGGATCCGGCTTATCCGTCACGTTTAAAGGAGTGTGCCGATGCTCCCATTCTTCTCTATGCAAGGGGGGACCAGGGACTCAATCCCTCCAGGTCCCTGAGTGTGGTGGGAACCCGCCAGGCTTCCGGCTATGGAAAGGATCTTTGCCGGTCCATTGTTCTGGAACTGTGTGCTCAACTGGAAGACCTGGTGGTGGTCAGCGGCCTGGCATTCGGCATCGATGTGATGGCACACCGGGCTGCCTTGGAAGGAGGCATTCCCACGGTAGCGGTGCTGGGCCATGGGCTTTCCACCCTTTATCCTCATGCCCATCGCGATACTGCCAGGAATATCATTCGGCAGGGAGCCCTGGTCACAGACTTCCATTCCGGGATGGGTCCGGAACGTAACAACTTTTTGCGGCGGAACAGGATCATTGCAGGCATGGCAGATGCCACCCTGGTGGTGGAGTCGGCCTCAGCCGGAGGATCCCTGATCACAGCCCACATGGCCAACTCCTATGACCGGGATGTCCTGGCTGTTCCGGGCCGCACCACAGATCCCAGATCCAGGGGATGTAACCGGCTGATTCGAAACCAGGTGGCTGCCCTGGTGGAATCGGCCGAAGATGTGCTCTATCACCTCAACTGGAACAGCAATCCCGATCCGGAAGCACCCACCTTATTCCCATCTCCGGAATTCACCAGGGAAGAAAAAAAACTCCTGGAGCTGATCCAGCGCAACCATCCGGTGGATCCCGCGAAACTCAGCATCCGATCCGGTGTGCCCATCCATGTGGTATTGTCCCTGCTCACCGAAATGGAACTGAAACAATGGATCTCCGTGGAACCGGGAAACCTTTACCGGCCCCGCATCCGCATTCCATAATGCTTTAAGAATCCCTTTACCATGTTGCTTGACAATGTTTAATGACATATGCAGGCATGATAAAGGACATATCGCACTGCAGGAAATAATTTTAGATTTACAGACATTAGTAACCATTAAACGACCAACATGGATCCAAAAGTTGAACAATTCATGGCCCGCATCAAGGCCAAAAATCCGTCAGAACCAGAATTTCACCAGGCAGTCCACGAAGTGGCTGAGTCGTTGATCCCCTTTATAGAGGAAAATCCAAAATACAAACATGCCAAGATCCTTGAAAGAATCGCAGAACCCGAAAGGGTCATCATGTTCAGGGTTCCCTGGATCAATGACAAGGGTGAAGTGGAAATCAACAGGGGTTACCGGATCGAAATGAACTCTGCCATCGGTCCCTACAAGGGAGGACTGAGGTTCCACCCCACCGTGAATCTGAGTATTTTGAAATTCCTGGCCTTTGAGCAGGTGCTGAAAAACAGCCTGACCACCCTGCCCATGGGAGGTGGAAAAGGAGGATCTGATTTTGATCCCAAGGGAAAATCCGATAATGAAGTAATGAGGTTCTGCCAGAGTTTCATGACAGAACTCAACAGGCACATTGGACCCAACACCGATGTTCCTGCAGGTGACATTGGGGTAGGCGGCCGTGAAATTGGCTTCCTTTTCGGACAATACAAGCGCATTAAGAACGAGTTTACCGGCGTGCTTACAGGCAAAGGACTGGAATGGGGAGGAAGCCTGATCCGGCCGGAAGCTACGGGCTACGGAGCAGTCTACTTTGCCCAGGAGATGCTTGCCACCAAGGGAGATTCCCTCAAGGGAAAGATCGCTGCCGTCTCAGGTTCCGGGAATGTGGCTCAGTACACCGTACAAAAACTGACCCAGTTGGGTGGCAAAGCTGTGACCCTTTCCGACTCCTCAGGAAGCATCTATGATCCGGCAGGAATCGATGCGGAGAAACTGGCCTGGGTGATGGAACTGAAAAACATCCGCAGGGGAAGGATCAAGGAATATGCCGATAAATTTGGTTGCGAGTATTACGAAGGGAAAAGACCCTGGCACGTAAAATGTGATGTGGCTTTCCCATCTGCCACCGAAAATGAAATCGACAAACAGGATGCGGAAACCCTGCTCAAGAATGGTTGCGGGGTCATCAGTGAAGGAGCCAACATGCCATCCACTCCTGAAGCCATTGAAGTATATCTGGACGCAAGAATCCTCTATGGCCCGGGAAAAGCAGCCAATGCCGGAGGAGTGGCTGTATCCGGACTGGAGATGACCCAGAACAGCATGAGGCTTCCCTGGTCAAGAGAAGAAGTGGACAGCCGCCTTCAGGAGATCATGAAAAATATCCACCAGACCTGCGTGGACCATGGCAAGGAATCTGATGGATATGTCAACTACGTGAACGGAGCCAATGTGGGGGGATTTGTGAAAGTGGCTGATGCCATGCTGGCTCAGGGAGTAGTCTAGTACAAAGATCAGCACGCGGAGGAGTAGTTTACCAGGGTATTTAAGCTGGGGTGTGTTCCCTGCTTAAATACCCTGGATTTTTTAGTTGTTTCGCTGCGATGTAGTATGTTTGTAGCCTCGAGAAATGTTTATCGATTCACATACCCACCTCTACCTCGATGCCTTCCGGGAGGACCGAAAGTCCATGATCCAGCGGGCCCTGGATGCAGGTGTGAGCCGCATGCTATTGCCCAACATAGACAGCAGCACCACAGAGGCATTATTCTCCCTCTCAGAAAGCTATCCATCTCAGTGTTTGCCCATGATGGGACTTCATCCCACCTCGGTGAAAGAGAATTACCTGGAGGAACTCAGGCATATTGAAGGTCAGCTCGAAAGAGAAGGGATCATCGCCATTGGTGAAACAGGCATCGATCTATACTGGGACCAGAGTTATCTCAAACAACAACTGGAGGTTTTCCACACCCAGATTGCCTGGGCCATGGAACTGGACCTGCCCCTGGTGATCCATGCCAGGGATTCTTTTCCTGAAATCTTCCATGCCCTGGAAAAGTGGGGTGGTCCCGGATTACGGGGAGTGTTTCATAGTTTTACCGGGACCCAGGAGGATCTCAGGCGGGCTCTTTCCTTTGATTTCATGATCGGGATCAACGGCATAGTGACTTTTAAGAACTCAGGGCTGGGCGAAGTGGTTCAATCGATCCCCCTGCAGAGGCTTCTTCTGGAAACCGATGCCCCGTTCCTGGCCCCTGTTCCTCACCGGGGCAGGAGAAATGAAAGCAGTTACCTTCCTGAAATTGCAGGCAAGGTGGCAGAAATTCATCGCATGGGCATCACAGAAATTGCAAACATCACTTCCCGAAATGCAGAAAAATTGTTTCAACTAGCTCCCCTTCATGGCTCCTGAAAGACCCAACATCCTGTTGATATATACCGGTGGGACCATCGGCATGCTGAAAGATCCTGTAAAGGGCTCTCTGAAACCCCTGGATTTTTCCAGGATCTGGGAACAGATCCCGGAGATCAAAGGCCTGGGATATGGCATCGAGTCAGTGAGCTTTGAACCTCCCATTGATTCCTCGGAGATTGAGCCCGGCACATGGACCCGCATCGCTGAGATCATCGAGGAAAGCTATCAGCAATTTGATGGCTTTGTGGTACTGCATGGAACAGATACCATGGCCTACTCGGCTTCTGCCCTCAGTTTCATGCTGGAGCATTTGGCCAAACCTGTCATTTTCACCGGAGCTCAGCTTCCTCTTGGACAGTTAAGGACTGACGGCAAGGAAAACCTGATCACCTCCATCGTAATTGCCGCTGCCAAGGAAAACGGAAAACCCATTGTCCCGGAGGTATGTATTTATTTTGAAAGCAAATTGTCCCGGGGAAACAGAACCACCAAGTTTAGTGCAGAACACTTCAATGCTTTCCAGTCAGCCAATTACCCCTATCTGGCCAAAGCGGGCGTACACCTGGTGTATAGCCGCGAGTACATTAGGTATCCCGATACATTCAGAGCCCTGGTGGTCCATAAGAAATTCAACCGGCACATTGCCATTCTCAAACTTTTCCCAGGCATCACTCCTGAGTACGTGGACGCTGTGCTCAGGTACAAAGACATGAAGGGACTGATCCTGGAAACTTATGGGGCCGGGAATGCGCCCACCCAATCTTGGTTTCTGGAAAAAATCCTGGAAGCCATAGAACGAAATGTGATCATTCTGAACGTTACCCAATGCCTTCGGGGAAGTGTGGAATTGGGGCTGTATGAAACCAGCCGGCACCTGCTAAAAGCAGGTGTGATAAGTGGTTACGATATTACCACTGAGGCTGCCACCACCAAGCTGATGGTCTTGCTTGCACAGAATCTGAGGGATGAGGAGGTTAAATTGCGTTTAAATAAATCTCTGAGAGGAGAAATCACACCCCCTTGAGTGCTAGTATAAATATTTTTTTGTATTTTTCGCCGCAAATTTCTGCTGAGTGGTAGACACTGCATCCTGGCAGAGCAGTTCTTTCAAAATATTGAAGATTAGCGGGTTTGAGAGATAGCCCTATGGGAGATAAGATAGTATGGAGAGGTGCAGGAGTGGCTGAACTGGCACGCCTGGAAAGCGTGTGTACCCCTAAAGGGTACCGAGGGTTCGAATCCCTCTCTCTCCGCAATGGTTTTGTTTGATTTAAAGAAACGAGGACCAAATTTGTGAAGTCAGATGGAGGGTTCGAACCGAGCCGAAGGCGAGCTCACGAAGAATCTTTAGGTTCTGAGTAACCGAGCCGAAGGCGAGCTCACGAAGAACCTTTTGGTTCTGAGTAATCCCTCTCTCTCCGCAATGGTTTTGTTTGATTTTCACAAATAAGGCTTATGTTTGTAATAGCAGATTGAGGTAACGAAATACTCCTCTATCCATAAAATTTATTATATTGCTTAAAAAGAAATATTTACGTTAAATCACAAAGTAAAACAAACAATCAACACCATGAAAAAATTATTTGCATTGATAGCCGTATTCGGGATGCTTTTTATGGGAGCATCGATCTTTGCACAGGATGAGACTACGGAAGGTCCTGCTGCTGAAGATGCCACACAGGTTGCTGAGGAGGTGCCAGTTCAGGACGTGACTACACCTGCTGAAACAACAGAAGCCGAAGATGAAGGTGGACTTGCTGTATTGCACACCACCCTGAAGACAAAATTTATTGAAGGGGGTGCCGGATTTATGGGTGCCGTTCTTCTGACTTTGATCTTCGGTCTGGCACTGGCCTTTGAAAGGGTAATCTACCTGAATCTGGCCTCCACCAATACCGATAAACTTCTCAGAGCTGTGGAAGATGCTATACAGAACGGT
>CBDTYO010000174.1:0-8470 GCA_965364615.1 uncultured Bacteroidia bacterium | reverse complement strand
CATGTCTTCGGGTGCCTCGATCCCGGCGATGTCCAGAAAGGTCTGGGCAAAGTCCATGTTCTGCACCATCTCATCGCTGGTGCTCCCTGGTTCTACGTTTCCGGGCCAGCGGACCAGCAGCGGGGTTTTAAAGGACTCTTCATAAATGAATCGCTTGTCGAACCAGCCATGTTCTCCCAGGTAAAATCCCTGATCGGAGGTATAGACCACAATGGTGTTCTCGGTAAGTCCGGACTCATCCAGGTAGTCCAGCAGGGTGCCCACCCCTTCATCCACGGCAGCAATGCATCCCAGGTAGTCCTGCATATATCGCTGGTACTTCCATCGCATCTGATCCTCTTCGCTCATGGTGGGATATCGTTCCTTAAAATCTTCTATGATCGGATCGTAGACTGCATTCCATGCAGCCAGTTGTTCCTCGGTGAAGCGATCGTATTGATTCTGCATGGCACGTTTGTCCCAGTCTGAGGAGGGAGTGATTCCCAGTTCATCCAGTACCTCGGGACGCAGCTTGGAATCGCCTGCCCAGTTCTGATGCAGCAGAATATTCATTTCCGCCTCTTTGGCCGCAGTTCCCCTACCCGTGTAATCGTCAAAGAGGGTGGGAGGTTCGGGAAAAGTCTTTTGGGTAAACTCCTTGAAGTGCCGCTCGGCTGGTAACCACTCCCGGTGGGGAGCCTTGTGAAGGAAAAAGAGCAAAAAGGGCTTTTCGGGATCCCTTCGGTTCTTCATCCAATCCATGGTCAGATCGGTGATCACATCGGTGGTATAGCCCTCAATCCTGATCCTTCCCTCGTTGGTATTGAAATCGGGATTGTAATAAGCCCCCTGTCCGGGCAGGATCTTGAACTCGTCGATGCCCTTGGGATTGTTCCCGAAATGCAATTTTCCAAACATGGCGGTCTGGTAACCAGCTGCCTGGAATAACTGTGGAAAGGTCACCTGGGTGGTATCGAAGGGAAAGCGGTTGTCGATCTTCCCATGCATGTGACAATGCTTCCCGGTGAGGATGGTGGCTCTTGAAGGAGCGCAGATGGAATTGGTCACACAGGCATTGCTGAACAACATCCCCTCCCGGGCAATCCTGTCTATGTTGGGGGTCTGGGTCAGGTGATCGCTGTAAGCGCTGATGGCCTGGTAGGCATGATCGTCCGACATGATGAATACGATGTTGGGTCGGGCTTTTTCCTGGACTGCCTCATTACAGCCTGAAATCATCATGGCCAATGCCAGTAAGGGCAGAAATACTAGGTTTCGCATAATATAGATTTTATGGGGTTAATGAGCATGCTAATATCCTTCGGGGGCTTCCCCGGCTTTGTTTCCATCCACGGCGTTCACGATGGCCTCAGTGGCGGTGGCCCCGATGCGGGTCACCCCCAATTCCCTTACCTTCAAGGTATCTTCCAGGGTTCGTACCCCTCCTGCGGCCTTCACCTGCACCTCCGAAGCTGAATGTTTACGCATCAATACCAGGTCCTTGTGGGTGGCACCCCGATAGCTGTCCCTCCCATCGTGTTGCTTTACGAATCGATAGCCCGTGGACGTTTTCACAAAGTCCACTTTCAACTCACTGCAGATTTTACACAAAGAGATCTTGTGCCTGTCCTCGGGTAGAAAATCGTTTTCAAAGATGACTTTCAGGGCCACTCCGTGTTTTTTGGTGACACCCACAATGGCTGCAATCTCTTCATATACATATTCCCAGTCCTCGGACAGGACCTTCCCGGTATTGATCACCATATCGATTTCTACGGCCCCGTCATCGATGGCCCTCTCGGTTTCGAACACCTTCACATCCACCCGGCTGTTCCCATGGGGAAAGCCCACCACCGTGCATACCATGACATCGCTTCCCTGGAGCAGTTCAGCGGCCATTTTAACGGCGTAGGGCTTGATGCAGACTGAAGCCACATGGTATTTTTTTGCCAGTTCGATCCCCTCTTTCAATGCCTGGTCGGTCATGGTCGGGTGCAAGAGGGAATGGTCGATCATTTTGGCGATTTCGGACTTGCTTGGGGTGGTCATGGGTTTCGTGGTTTTTCTATGGACTATTATAGTGAATTATCTGCTACTTCCCGGCATTTGCAGAGAATATCCATGTGTTTTTTTGCAGTTTCGAGGGTGACGGCCGGTTCCTCTTCCCCATCCAATACCCGGATCCAGTGTTCGGTCAGCAACGCACCATCCTCAAGACCCTTATAATCCAGATCAATTCGTGTCTCCCGGGCTTGCCCGTTTTCGTCCAGGTCATAGAAAATCACCACGGGATCGTCCCAGGTGCAATAGGCCAGTTTGATGCCTCCCCGGGTTCCGCTGATCCGGGTCTCATTGGGGCTCTTCATGTTGGCATGGGCGGCTCTTTCCCAGTAGTAACGCAAGTCCCGGGTCAGCTTCATATGCACCAGCAGGTGTTCTTCCACGTCATATATCCCGGTTTCAGGATCCACCTCATCAAGCCCCCCTTTGAGGACGGCACTCTCCACCTTCTCCAGGTCATATTGGTCGCCCAGTACCCCCAGGTGAAAGGCCAGATCGTAGACCCCCCAGTCAAAGAGGGGTCCTCCTCCGGCCAGTGAGCGGTCCAGGAACCATTTGGCAGGTGGATGGAACTCAATTCCGGGCCGGTTTTGCCTGGCCACGCTGCAATGGTGAATGGCATATACCTCTCCCAGGGCCCCTGAATCGATGATCTCTTTGACCTTTCTGAATTTGGGGCTCAGCCTTGAATGGCGGGCGGAGCATTCCATGGCAATCACCGTTGGATGCTGGTCCTTCACGTTCATCATCTCCTCGATCGACTGCATGTCCAGGGCCATGGGTTTTTCCAATAGCACGTGCTTCCCGGCCTTTACCGTTTCGATGAACATCTCCTTATGAAGGTGTGGAGGAGTGGCAATGATGACCACCTCCACTTCCGGATCCCTGAGCATGTCGCAGTAATCATGGGTCTTTTGGGGAATGCCAAATTCAGCCCTGACCCGTTCCAGGTTCTCCGGATTCCTCGCCGCAATCCACCGGATGTTTGCCCTGCCGGTGTTCTGCAGGTTGCGCATATGGGCCTTGGCGATCCACCCGGCACCAATGACACCCACCTGGTAGTTCTTCATAGAATGCCTGATTTGAAAAAACTAAATGTAGGGAAGAATAATGAGAATCGCTTGTTGTGATTGTAGGAACTTAATGATTAGTTTTAAGCAAAATTAACCCCGACATGAAATCTCCCAAGGTTGCCCTCGTCACCGGCCTGTTCATTATGGCCTTACTTGCCTCATGCCAGCTTTCTGATCAGAAATGGTTGCTGGAATCGCCGGACCAGTCCATCTCTGTGGAGATCCTGCAAAAACAATCCGGTTCATCCCCCCAACTATTCTATGCCATTAGCCGGATCATAGATGGTTCCCTGGTACCCGTAATGGACCCTTCTCCCCTTGGATTGGTTTGTAAAGAGGGTCGTTTTGTGGAAGACCTCGAATTTGTATCCATGAAAAAAAGCCTGGACCAGGAGGACAGCTATACCCTGGTCACGGGAAAAAAACGCAAGCACAAAAACACCTGCAATGCCTATGCCCTGAACTTTCAAACCCATGACGGGGAGCCAATGGCCCTGATCTTTCGTGTCTACAATGAGGGGATTGCCTTTCAATACCTTCTTCCCGGTGAACCTGGAAGCATGGCCACCATGGTGGAAGAGCTTACTGCTTTCGATTTCATGGAGGGGAACTTCTGGGCGCATCCTTACGATACACTATCCACGTATACCCCTGCCTATGAGACTTATTATGAAGGAGTAAAAGTGGGAACACCGGCTCCCTGGAATAAGAATGGCTGGGCCTTCCCCATGCTGGTGGAATCAAAATCCACCTGGCTGCTGGTCTCCGAAGCAGGCTTCGACGGCTCCTATGGAGCCAGTCACCTGCACCCTGATTGCGAGGATGGCAAATACAGGATCAAATTTGCCGAGGCGGGCGAAGCGGAAAGCTATTTTGAAAATTCTTCCACGGCCAAGCTACCTGTTCACACCCCCTGGCGTTTCATTGCCATTGGGGAAACATTGGGCGAAATACTGGAGACCAGCCTGCCCACGGATCTGTCAGCCCCTTCAAAAATCGAAGATACTTCCTGGATCAGGCCCGGAAGGGCCACCTGGAGCTGGTGGTCCGACAACGACAGTCCGCAGGATTACGATCGCATGGTACCCTTTGTGGATTTTGCCGCTGATCTGGGGTGGGAATACTTCCTGGTGGATGCCAACTGGAACCGCATGAAGAACGGGACCATGGAAGAACTGGCGGCCTATGCAGCTTCCAGGGAGGTGGGACTCTTCCTCTGGTACAATTCGGGAGGCAAGCACAATGTGGTGACCGAAGAGCCCAGGGACCTCATGGCCGACCCGGAGGCCAGGCGTGCCGAGTTTGAGCGAATCAGTCAGATGGGGATCAAGGGGATCAAGGTGGACTTTTTCCAATCGGACAAACAGGCAATCATCCAACAGTATATTGACATTTTACAGGATGCAGCCGAATGTAAACTGCTGGTCAACTTCCATGGGTGCACCATGCCCCGGGGCTGGAGGCGTACCTGGCCCAACCTGCTGTCCATGGAATCGGTGCGCGGCGAAGAATGCTACATCTTTGATCCCCGCTTTCCGGAACTGGCCCCTCCCAACATGAGCATCATCCCCTTTACCCGGAATGCAGTGGGGCCGGTGGATTATACGCCTGGAGGATTCAGCGACAACACCTACCCGCATCTCACCACCTATGGATTTGAGCTGGCCCTGCCGGTGATCCTGGAATCGGGCATCCTGCACCTGGCCGATACCCCTGAACGCACCCTGGGACTTCCTGATCCTGCCGTTGATTTCCTGAAGGAGATTCCCGTGGTTTGGGACGATACCCGCTTCCTTGCAGGCTATCCGGGCAAAGATGTGGTGATCGCCAGAAAGAGCGGAAGCCGTTGGTACATCGCCGGGGTGAATGGGGAAAATATAAGCAAGCAGCTCAGTGTGGATCTCTCAGTTCTGGGTGCTCCGCCGGCAGGCATAGAATTAATCGTGGACGGAGAAGGTCCGGGCGACCTGCAAAGCACAACCCTGAAACCCGTTGAAGGGGAACTGAAGCTCTTACTGTTGCCCTATGGAGGGTTTGCGGGCTACTGGGAGGAGTGACAAAGCACCCCTTCCCAGTTCCCCGCATGGAAGGTGTTATTTAACGAAATCTGCGTTTTTCAGGTATTCGGCACTTTTTGTAATTCCATCCAGCGATACTTTCAACCTCTCCGCTTCTTGTTCAGGAGTCCGCTGGGGACGCTGCATGCGCGGACGGTTCTGATTGGCCTGTGCTGCCTGCTGTCCCCCTTCTGCTTGTTGCCTGGCGGCTTCTTCCCGTCGCTTCCTCATTTCCTCCATCATCTTTGCCCTCTCAGCTTTTTGTTCCGGGCTCATGTATTCTTCCATTTCCACAAACCAGTCTTCGTACCCGTTCGCGTAGAACTGATTGAAAATAGCCTCAAAATCGATCCTGCCGCTCTCCCCGATCACATAGTCGTCTTTGATGTGAAGCACCTTGAATCGGTCCGGATATTTCTTCAAATAGGCAACGGGATCCTGCTTTCCTTCTGTGACCCAGTACACATCCATCTGAAAGAATACTTTATCTGGATCGGTATTGGCAATGAGAAAATCTTCGATCATCTGGTCCGTACCGGGGATCAATTCAAATTCAAAGTTGTGGTTGTGATAGCCAAATTTGATCCCTCTCTTATTGGCCTCTTCGCCAATTTTGTTCATCAGGTCACACTCCACCTTCATTTCGTCCGCACTGCCGGCCCAGCGATTCATGGGAAACACCACGTACTTGCATCCCATGGCCTTGTGGTCGTCAAATACCTGCCCCCAGGCAGCCAGGGTTCCTTCCACATCCTCCACATCAAAACTGGCGCGGGCATGGCTGGATATGATGTCCATCCCGTATTTTTCGGCCAGAGCGGCATATTCCTTGGGGGAATAATCTTCAACGGTCCTGTTGCGGGCATTGTAGTTGGAAATTTCCATCACCGTATAACCGGCATCCTGAAGGGATTTGAACGAGCCCTCAATGTCTGATTCAAGGCCTTTCACCGAATAGGTGGCAATCCCAAGCTGCTTCTCCTTGGGACCGGTTTCAAACGCAAAAGCCGAAGAGGCTAAAAGTAGCGCCACAATTACAAAAGCACTGGTACGTAATATTGTTTTCATCATGTGTAAAGTTTAAGGTGTTATTTGAATGTTTGTATGCTAGTGATTCTTCCAAAGTCCGGGAAGAAATTGGTAGTACAAAAGGTGCCGCCAGGTAATGAAATCATGGGCGCCATCGCCGCCGATGTAATACCGATGTTCAATGTTTCTTTTGACAAGTTCCTCATGAAATAATGCGTGACGCGATCGGGGAGTTGTTTCGTTCGTGCCTGCCCCGACAAAGAGGTAATCAACCTGATCATTCAGGTTCGGATCCTCAAATACTCCAGGGTTTAACTCCATGGATTCTGCACCACTCAGCATTCCGATGGATCCAAATACATCCAGGTTATTCAAGCCGATGATCTGGGCATGCCTTCCCCCCATGGACAATCCGGCGATGGCACGGTCGTGTTTACCAATCCCTGTACTGTAATTCTTTTCCACGAAGGGGATGACTTCCCGGATCATTTCATCGTTGAACAGGGGAAAGCTTTTGTTCCGGTGTTCCGGATCCCGCCTATGTATGACCTGGTTGTTGGGCATGGCTATGATCATGGGAATCGCCTTTCCTTCGGCGATCAGATTGTCTGCAATAAAATTAACCCTTCCAAACAGGCTCCAGGTGGAGGCCAATTCGCCGGATCCTCCCAGCAGGTACAACACCGGATATGTTTGGGAAACATCATAGCCTGGAGGAGTGTATATGTAGATCTCACGTTCGCCGTTTGTGACATCGGAGTGGTAAATATGACGTTTGACAGCCCCGTGAGGAACCTGTCTGGCGTCGTACCATGCAGGTGCATCACCATGAACCACCAGGATGCTGAATCCGGGCTGATCGGCGAAACCCACCAGGGTATTGGCAGGATCGACCACACTGACTCCGTCGATGATCAATTTGTAGTAATATATTTCAGGGGTCATGGGGCCGACGGTCAGGGTCCACATCCCCTCCTCTCCTTTCGAAAACGGAAGGGCCTGGTCACTATGTAATGCTCGCAGGATGCTTCCTGAAAGCAGTACTTCGGTTGCTTCCGGTGCCTTTACCCGAAAGGTTGCTGTCTGATCGTCATGTACTTCCGGAGATACTGTATTTGCCATAAAGGGCGTCAACCCCTGATCATTTCTCTGGGGTGCCCAGTCAAGATTGACATGCGCCTGCTGGGCCTGCAGTGCCACAATTCCCAATAGAGCCAATAAAACGATGAGGCGGCTTCTTTTCATATGTGATCTTTGTTTAGGTACCAAGCCAAAATCCCTGGGTGCCATCTTATATGGCTGTCAAACAATGCACAGATACCCCTATTGGATGAGATTTCGACCCATTGGTTTAATTCCTGGTTGGATGTTGTGAAAGAAAGTGGACAAGCCCATGTATAACGGGATTATCCAGGACCTGTTAACAGAGGTTTATCAGGGTGCGGACCCGGTTTCTTGCTGCCATGCCCTGAACAACCTGTCCATCATTTCCACGGTATCCGGAAAGAGGGCAGCCAGATTGTTTGTCTCACTGGGGTCTTCCGATACCTTGTATAAATCCCAGGGGGTCTCCTTTCCCCAGCGCACCAGTTTCCAATCGCCCTGCCGGACGGCCTGGCCCCGGGACCATTCCCAGAACAAAGGCCTTGAACGGATCGGGTTTTCTCCCCTGAAAGCAGGGACCAGGCTTTCTCCCTGCAAGGGAGTGATCTCTGCTCCGTGAAATTCTTGTGGATATTCGGCCCCTGTAAGCTCCACCAGGGTGGCCATGATATCGATGAAGTGGCCCGGGAAGCGGTTGAAGCTTCCGGGTTCAATGTGAGCGGGCCAATGGGCGATCAATGGGGTGTTGATGCCCCCTTCGTAACTGTAGTTCTTGAAATAGCGAAAAGGCGTATTGGACACATTGGCCCATTGGGGACCCAGTGAGGCCCAACGGGTCATGCTGCCTATCTCACCATAATCATCATCCAGGCGGACCATTTCCGCCGAAGCCCCGTTATCGGATACAAACAAGATCAGGGTATGTGCTGCCCTTCCGGTTTCCTCAAGGGTCTTCAACAATCTTCCCACATTCTGGTCCAGCCGATCGATCATGGCCGCATAGACCTCCATTTTTCTGGACTCCTCTGCTCTCAGCTCCGCAGATAAAGTATCCCAGTCCGGGTAGGTGGCTTCTGACAAACGGTAACTTGCATCGATCAGGCCCATCTCCAATTGACGTGCATACCTGCTTTGCCGGATGGGTTCATACCCTTCATCGTACTTGCC
>CBDTYO010000173.1:0-8496 GCA_965364615.1 uncultured Bacteroidia bacterium | reverse complement strand
CTTGTTCCTGCGAAAGCTCACCCCCATGTCTACGCGAAAATAGTCGGGTGCTTTTGTTTCAAATGCACGGGTATAATCCCTGACATCCCTGTTTTGCAACAACGATGCTTCCAGGTCAAGCGGGATGCTGCGGTACCCCCCGCGCCAGATCACCCGAAGATTTGCACCAATTACATTCTGCTTGTTCTTCCCCACCAGAAATTCCTTGCCGCCCACCAGGTTGCAGATGTATCCGCTGTTAAAAGCCGTGTTGCGTTCCTCAAAGTCAGGAACATCATACAGGTACTGGTAATAGATCTCTGTTTTGAGCCTGAAATCTTTGGCAAAATTCCAGTTATGGCCTGCCACAAAATGAGCGGATTTAGTAATGCTCAGGTCCATATTCGGAATGGTAATTGAACCATCGGCGGCTACTTGTTCCGACAGGTAGATGGACAGGGGTTCGGCTTTGCTGTGAAGACCTGCCCCCAGATTAAAGGAATTCTTATGGTTTGCCTTCCAGGTAAAGCCCATGCGGGGTTCGATCACAAAATCGTCATTCAGAAACATATAGGTACTGTGCAATCCGGTATTCAATTCTAACTTCTCACTCATGCGATACTGCCATTGCACATACCCCTCCATCATCTGGGTACTTCCTGAATTTGAAATGAGCGTTTCCAGTACCCTCTCTTCGTAATTGTAATTTTTCAAATATAAATCGAAGGTTTTATGATGGACTGTGAAACCGGTCCGGATGATGTGTTTTGAATTGAATTTATGATTGATAAAGGAATTCAGGCTCAGGGTACCGTATACCAGGTTTTCGTCCTGGGTTATGGCTTTTGCATACTTATGGCCCAGTGAATCTTCAATCACGCTATTGGTTGTGGTGGAGTAGGCGGCAACTGTCCGGACATAGGTCTTACCGTTTTTGAAAAGATAGTTGTGGGTTATTCCATTGATCATCAGCTTGTGATTTTCTGAGTAGCCATAACGATCACTTCGATAGGTCCAGAGCGTGGAATCGGTCAGATAGTTACTTCCAGCCGAGCTAATGCCTCCCAGACCCCAGATTGAAAAATATCCGGCCTTTCGGGTTGGAAAGTAAAGCTTGTAGGATACATCCTGGAATTTGGGTATCACGTCTCCACCGCTGATATCAATTCCCATCTTACTTAGCATCTCAAGGGTTGAATAGCGGTAATTTACCAGGTATGAAGCCTGCTTCCCTTTTACAATAGGTCCTTCGGCTGCTACCTGTGCACCCAGCACACCAAGTTGAAATGCATATTCTCTTTTCTCGGAATTTCCTTTTCTTAACCTGAGGTCAAACACCCCCGATAATGCATTGCCATATTCCGCCGGGAAAGCACTTGTAAGAAAGTCAGAATTACTCAATACCTGAGAGCTAAGGGCGCTGACGCCTCCTCCTGTTCCTCCTTCTCCATTGGGAAAATGATTCGGATTGGGAATTTCTATGCCCTCCATTCTGTAGAGCATGCCCCTGGGGGAATTTCCCCTGATGACCAGCTCATTTCCTTCATCATCCGCTGATGAAACCCCTGCATACGATTGTGCAGTTCTTGCTGGATCACTGATCCCCGCTGCAACACGGGAGGTAGATTCCACGGAGATCTGGTGTGAGCTTATGTTGGCCATTAAATTCAGGGCCTCACCGTTATTCCGGTGAGCAACCACTTTTACCTCGTCCATTGAGATAACGGACTCTTTCATCGCAATGTTGAGAACAACCTCTCTCCCCGAAGCCACGGAGACTTCAGAACGATAAACCTCTTCATAACCCAGGTAGGAAACTCTGAAACTCTGGCGGCCTACAGGGACCTGGTCGAGCTTGAAGTATCCATCAAGGTCGGTAATACAACCCTGAAGCGGATCGGAGTTTAACAAAACAACAGTAACTCCAATAAGTGGTGCATCTGTATCTGAATCTGTGACTCTTCCCTTAACAGTCTGTGTCAGATCTTGAGCATTTGCGCTTAAAACTGCGCCGATCAAAAGTACTAGTAGTTTAGTTTTCATCATCTTATTTTTTAGTGATCAATTGACAATTCATTTATCATTAATAATTTCTGTCATCTGATACAAAAACAACAAGATTGAAAACGGGGTGAAGAGAAAAGCTTGATTGATTCCAGCAAATCAACGTTTCCGGAATCAGATATTTGGGTTCGCGAGCTAAAGATTCCAACTCTGGTCTACTTGAGAGACCCACAGCTTAAAGTTTTCTATACAAAAGAAATAAGAGAATAAAAGCAATAGACATATAGACCACAATATCACCGATTTTTGAGTAAACAGTTGTTATGCCCTTTACAGGCAATTGGGAAATCATTATTTTGTTATTGTTATCGAAACTGCTCATTTGTGATAGCATTTCTCCGTAGGGGGTTATTGCTCCGGATAAACCAAACCTTGTTGATCTCAATATAGAATGTCCTTGCTCTATTGCCCTGTATGCAGCCATTCGCGTATGTAGTGGATCAATTCCTCTCCAATCAGAAGAAGGAAGAGCAACTATATCGGCCTTTAAGTTCCCAAACTCCTTCGCCAGATAGGGAAAGTCGTAGTCATAGCATATGGCTCCACCCAGGTTTATTCCCTCGATGTTGAAGACCTGTAATGGAGCAGTACCCTTAATGGCAGGCTCCCCGGGCACAGGCTGGTGTTTTAGGTAAGTGTTTATGATATCTCCGGCCGGATTAATCAGCAAATATTTATTCTCATAAATGAAGGGTGATTCAGAGACAAGAAGAATATAGGATGCCACAAGGGTCAGATTGGAATTTTTTGCCAACTCTTGAAATGATTCTATCCAGAATTCTTCGTTAGCAGGTTTGAGATAGAATGCGCCTTCTGTCCATACCACTATTCTGGCACCAAAATCTGCTGCGACCTTTGTCCGTTCTAGTATGTTTCCAATGTCTTTTTCATTCTTACCTCCTTTTGGTAGAGGTAATCCGCCTATTTCAGAATCAGTTCCCACCGCAGCAACAGTAACGGTGTCGACTCCTTTGGATTTACTGATTTCAAAGCGCAAAGCACCAAAGATTATTGCGAAACACAGAATCATCAAAGGAAGCTTAAACGCGATAAATGGCCTTTCATTTCTAACAATCAGAATTGCCAATGAAAGATTCACCCAATAAATCAAAAAACTGAGACCTGCCATTCCAAATAAAGAAAGGGACTGTAAAACAGGAGGACTATTCAACTGTGTATAGGCAGCCGCACCCCAACTGGCAAGCGGCGTAAAAGTGTATTGGATCCACTCCAATACAGTCATCAATGCCGGAAATAGCAGAACAGACAATCTTCTATCCTTATATCTTGCCCAAATCAGATACCCCGGAAGGTGAATGAGGCTTATTGGAATGGAGTACATAAATATGAGCATGTAGGGAATGGGGGGAGATATGATCTTTAACACGATAAACGACCATGCCGCTATGAATGCCAATACAAACAGGACCCTTGATTTCCACCCGCGCGTAATACTTATATAAATCAGGAATGGCACCATGGAAAACCATCCGACAAAATCTATGCGGAAAGACAGGTGCGATAATACCATCAAGATCATTCCTGTCAGAAGGAACCATTCAGGAAGAATACTCTTTATATCTACCCGTGAGAAAATCTCCGTTAATTTTAATCTTTTCATCATTTCTTGCATTTGGTTACCATGCAAAATTGAGACAACGAAAACCATTGTCCATTAACAAATGATAAAAAGCAACGAAACTATTTCACCAATTCATTTCTAAGTCTGCTTAGTGAAATATTGGTGATTCCCAGGTAAGTTGAGATGGTGGTGTGAGGGATCAGATTTTCAAGCAAGGGATATTCTTTCCTGAATTTTAAAAGACGTTCCCTGGCTGTTTGGGAAGCCATTCCTATTTCCTTTTCTACTTTATGCTTGAGTTCATTCCTTAAAACAGTGTTGCCAAATTCTCTAATTTCGAGGTTCTCTACCATAAACTCTTCAAACCTGCTTGCATCCATAATCCCCAGTTTGAGTGGGGTTAGAGCCTGAAAATTCAACATGGATAATCCATGAGAAGTCCTGGTGGTATGGGGGGAAATAACACTACTATCTGAAAAAAAAGATATGGTTATCTCCTCTCCTTCCGGGTTAAGCAGGAAACTCCTGCAAACACCTTCTAATACAAAATATTCGGTATTATTTCTTTTGTTTTCTTTTATGAAAACTTCGTTTTTCGGATATTCAATAAATTCAACTATATCAATGATGGTCCGCAATGACGTTTCAGACATCGGACTAATGCTTAGAATTAGATCTCTCGTTTTATTTTTCATATGGTTGAGTCTATCAAAGTAAGGAATAATATATCTATTGCAAAGACAGGCATTTTGCTTTTCCGGAACTGCGTTGCTGTGGTTCCATAAATGAAAATCTAATGGCCCAGCATATTGGCCCGTTCAATGAGACTCTGGACCTGCAGCCTCAAGGATATGAAAATAATTAGAACCGAGCTTGCAACTCCGGGCAATCTGGGGAGTCAGAAAATCAACTTCAATGCTTGAGCGTTTTTATGCCCATTTTTCCCACCTTGGAAGCTGATAAATCGGGAATGGGGTGTATCCGAATTCTGTATTTCCCCAGACTAGTAGATTCATTGAACATATGTGTTGATTATCTAATAACAGATTATTAAGAAAAATTTAAAAGGTATCTTGTTTCTGGTTGGGCGACATGTAACGTGGTACATAATGGGATTGAGGTTATTTCGAACCGTCCGATCCCTGGCATAGCTGGCGGATCGCTTGACAGTAAGGAAGGCGAGCCTTGCCCCATTATGATTCAGGGAGATCATGGACCGGTTGAATTCCGTAAATTTTCTATTGGCCGTCAACATAGGGTATTATTCTGACAGAGGTCTTTCTGAACTATTCAGGCTACATCACCCGGATGATCCATATTCATAAATTCTCATTCCCTTTCCAGTTTCTGATTGCTCCATCTTTGTTCCTTTTCATACACAGGAGCCTTTCCGTGGTTTGGCATGCAGGCAGACCGGGAATGGAATTGTGGAGATTCATCGCTGTGGACCCCGGAGAGGATGTGATCCGGTTCGGTTATATAGCACCGGGAGCTGAGAGGTCTTCTCCAATTGAATCCAGAAGTTTTACGGTCTGGGTTTTTGAATAACCCGGCTCAGAGTTCACCATCAGCAGATTTAACCCCTGGGCATATTATCCCCCTGAAAGGATTGAGTGAACAATAATTTATGCCCGGTTGTCCTTGTGTCATGAACTGTGAACCGAATGATCTTTTTAAAACAATCAAAACCTGGAGCTACCATGACTAAAAGAATACTTGCTGTGACAGCCGGGATCAGCTACCTCATCATCTTTTTTGCGGCCATTTTTGCCAATTTCTTTGTACTCGAATCCCTTCAAAACGATCCGGTCACGACCATAGTGGAGAACCATATGATGGTAAGATTCGGGATACTGGCATTTTTAATCACGGTTGTTTTTGACGTGGTGGTAGCCTGGGCCCTCCTTGAACTTTATAAAGAACACATGCTGTCGTTGCTCAGCACGCTTTTCAGGATGATGCATGCGGCCATTATGGGTGCGGCGGTTTTTGCCCTTGTATTGGCACTTTCCTATACCGGTAGCCAGGAAATTTTAAAGCAGGCCGATGTATTTAATATCATCTGGCTGATAGGTTTGTTTTTTTTCGGGATCCACCTGATACTCCTGGGAAGGATCATTGGGAGGCCGGGAGTTATAGGGATTTTCCTGGTGATCGCAGGAGCCATGTACATGGTGGATACTGCTGCACATTTTATACTCCCGAATTATGAGAACTATGCCTCGATTTTTCTGGCTCTGGTAGCCATACCAAGTATTGTGGGTGAAATGGCGTTCTCCATCTGGCTGCTCATCAAAGGAGGTAAGGATGAAAAAAAATAGGATCATGAAGAAGCTTCTGAGAATATGATGCCCTGTTTTCGATAGACAGCAAAAGATCTGGCTTTGAATATATGCCAAGTCGTTTGATGGCCAGAGCCATAGACTATGGGAGATTTGGAAGATTATTCCTCCACGAAGGAATCCTGGGCCAGGATATCTATATCATGCCTGAGGAGGAAACCATTATCTTTCATTGCGGTAACTCGCTGGAACATTTTAACGCAGACATGCTCAGAAGTGTCGCTGAGGCAATCAGGCATATCAAATAGTAGACCATGAAACAAATACATAGCATATCTATAAAACTCTACCCGGCAATCGTGTTTCTTATTGCCATGGTCTGCATCCCCGGGTGCATCTCGCTGAATCCCTTGTCCGATACGGTTCAATCAGAAATAGAAAATGCACTTGACCGGGGATTTGATGGCATTATTGTCTATGTGGATCGAAAGGGCGATACGGCAAATTACGCTGCCGGATGGAAGAACAGGGAGAACAAGATCCCGGCAGATCCCCGGAGTTTATTCAAAATTGCAAGCATCAGCAAATTATATATTGCCGCCGCTGCCGCCAAGCTCATTCATAAGGACAGCCTGTTACTGGATATGACACTTGCAGATTACCTGCCAGAATATGCAGAAAGAATAGAAAATGCCCATGCCATCACCCTGAGAATGATGCTCAAACACAGGAGCGGCATTCCAGATTTCATTGACCATCCCGATTTCCCATGGAGCGATCTTCCCATCAGTTCAAGGGATGCACTTGAATTGGTATTGGACAAAAATGCAGAATTTGAACCTGATAAAAGAGAAAAGTATTCGAATACGAATTACTTACTGATAGGTGAAATCCTTGATAGTACCTTGGGATACAGTCATCACCGTTACATCAAACAGAACGTCCTGGAGCCACTTGGACTGAACGATACCTATAGTTTGCTTAGCGAGGTAAATCCTGACGATGTGATGAGCGGGTATTTCATCGGTTATGATCCGGATGTAAAGCAGAACGACTACACAATTCCAGGGGGCTCGATGGTCGCAACCGCTCAGGATGTAGGAATTTTCTTGAGAGCACTCATCGACGGTTCCCTGTTCAATGAGGACGAAAAGGCCATTTATTCATCCATCTACAAGTATGAGCATACGGGCGAGCTTCCTGGTTATCAAAGTATAGCCGGATACCATGAGGATATTGATGCAGTGGTTATCCAGTTCATCAATACCAGCGGTGGAAGCTCATGGTCAAAATCGGAATCTGTCTACAGAAGGATCATCAGAATACTGGAACGGGAGAATTGACATTCAGGGGAGCAGGAAGATCAGCCAAAACGTTTAAACGTTTTTAATAGGCTCATTTTTTCAACCTTGAACGTTGATTAATCGGGCATTGGGTTTATCCGAATTCTGTTTTTCCGTAGATTAGTAGATTCATTGAACATATGTGTTGATTATCTAATATCAGATTATTATGAAAAATTTAAAAGGTATCTTATTTCTGTTTGTTTTCACATTAGCTGGTCTTACTGCTGCTCAGGCTCAGCGCGTTGAAAGTGATTCGCCCCTGATCGGCAAATGGGACCTCACCATCACCATGGAGAAGGATCAACTGGAGAATCTCGGAATTTTCAGGCATGGATTAATGGCCTCTGAGGGTTTCCCGGGATGGCTTCAGGTTAAATTATCCGGTTTTTCTACGCTGGTGGGATATTATGTGGGGTACGAGGGGAGTGCACGCCCCATTGCCGAAGTCCATTATGACGCCAGTGAAGATAAATACCACTTTACCATTCCGCCCCAGTGGATGAATATTGATGATATCTATTTTGAATTCACGTTGAAAGACGATAAGCTCTCGGGGTATCAAATGCTCGATGGAAACAAACTCAAATTTACCGGTGTCCGTGCACCGAGTCTGGAAAGGAAAGAACCGCCGGTATGGGGCAATCCCATTAATTTGCTTACCGACAATATGGATCGCTGGATTATTCCGGAGAATAATAAATTTGAAATGAGAGATGGTATCATGGTGAACGTGGAAAAAGGCGGCAACCTGATTACCAATCAAAAATTCGATGACTTTAAGCTCAGCATAGAATTCAGGTATCCGGAAGGAAGCAATAGCGGAATTTATCTTCGTGGCCGTTATGAACTCCAGATTGAAGATTCGAAGGGAAGAGCCGATCAGGTAAGTATCGGCGGCATTTACGGATTTATTGCACCGGCGGTGAATGCAGCTAGAAATCCGGGAGAATGGCAAACCTATGAGATTACGCTGGTTGGACGACATGTAACCGTGGTACATAATGGAATTGAAGTTGTTTCGAACCGTCCGATCCCGGGCATAACAGGCGGATCGCTTGACAGTAACGAAGGCGAACCTGGTCCCATTATGATTCAGGGAGATCATGGACCGATTGAATTCCGTAAATTTGTTATTACGCCGTCGGTGAACTAGACGAATTATTATTGAATTGCAGAGCTAGCAATCAGGAGTGTATTAAGAAGGTCAATCCTTGCAGGTTGACCTTTTTATTTTTTGTACATC
>CBDTYO010000172.1:0-8514 GCA_965364615.1 uncultured Bacteroidia bacterium | reverse complement strand
GGAATCGGAAGGCGAGTGTCCGCTGAAACGGTAGGTAAGCACATCCAGGAATACAGGTCCCCGCTTCTCTTCGATGATCTTCATCTTCCTCTCGTAGGCATCAATCACAGCCAGGGGATTGTATCCGTCCACCCGCTCGGCATGCATGTTCTCCCTGTTCAGGGCAGCTCCCACCCTGGCAGCTATGGTATATCCCATGGTCTCGCCGCAGGTCTGTCCTCCCATGCCATACTGGTTGTTCATGATGTTGAATATGATGGGCAGTCCCCCCTGCATCTCTCCTTCCCACAACTCCCGGAACTGGTCCATGGCCGCAAAGGTCATTCCTTCCCAGACCGGACCGCAACCCAGCGAGGCATCCCCGATGTTGGCCACCACGATGCCGGGCTTCCGGTTGACCTTTTTATACAGGGCCGCTCCCACGGCTATATCGCCGGATCCACCTACAATGGCATTGTTGGGATAAATGCCGAAAGGGGTGAAAAAGGCATGCATGGAACCTCCCAGGCCCTTGTTGAATCCTGTCTCCCTGGCAAAGATCTCCGCCAGGGTCCCGTACGTCAGGAATTTCAGGGCCAGTGATTTCACATCACCCTGGTGGCCTTTCTCCACGATGGACAGGATGCGCCCCTTAAAAAAACCCTTCATGATGGCCAGCAGCTCATCATCCCCCAGTTTCTGGATGGCAGAAAGGCCCTTGGCCAGGATTTCCCCATGGGATCGGTGTGATCCAAAAATATAATCGTTGATATCAAGCTTGTAGGCCATGCCCACCGCAGAGGCCTCCTGGCCGATAGAAAGGTGGGCCGGTCCCGGATGAGAATATGGAATCCCTTTGTATTCCCCTGTGGTTTTGATCAGGTTGAGCATGGTTTCGAACTCCCTGATGATCAACATGTCGCGGTATATCCGGAGCAGATCCTCCCTGGAGAATCTCGACAACTCCTCTTTCATGCTTCTGTCATACTGGTTTACAGGGATAGATCCCAAATCCAGGGTTTGGGTCATTCGTACATCCGACGGATCAATGAATTGTGTTTTTGGCATGGATTGCTTTGCGTTATGGTGTTATGGTGTTAAATGATAAAATGCTTCGCATATTGAATTCAGAGCAAGTCGGAGTTGAGGGATTCTATTTGCTTTTTGATCTCCGCCAGGAACAGGGTGGCTGGTCCCCCATCCAGTGCCCGGTGATCGTAAGTCAGGGACAGCCCCATAAAGGGCTGGAAACCCAGGTTGCCATCGGGCAATACTGCCGGTCGCTGGATGATGGTATTCACGCCCAGAATGGCCACCTGGGGCAGGTTGATGACCGGAGTAAACATTTCCACCCCGTAATTGCCCAGGTTGGACACCGTGAAGGTGGCCGCTTCAGGTACCAGCAGATCGGGGGAAATGCTTCCCTGTTTGGCCTTGTCCGCCAACTCCTTCAGGCTGTCCGAAAGACCTGGCAGTGAAAGGCGGTCTGCATTGGGCAGCACCGGGACCATCAATCCCCTGTCCGTATCCACGGCCAGCCCCAGGTTTATCTGTGAGAACCGGCGGATGCTGGCACCCATGAAATGAGCGTTGGCTCCCGGGTGCAGCAACAGGCTTTTGATGGCAGCATAGCATACCATGTCGTTCAGGGTGATGTTGTGCGCATATCCTTCTTTTTGCCTGGTTTTTACCTGCCGTCGAAGCTCCAGCATACCCGTAGCATTGGCGCTCAAATGATGGGTCAGCTGGGCAGAATTCTGCAATGACCGGTGCATGGCTGTGGCTATGATCTTGCGAACCTGGCTGAGGGGGGTGTCGGTATAAGGTCCTGTTCCCTCCAACACGGGTGTTCCTTCTGTGACTGCTCCGGCTTGTACCAGGTCTTTCGATCCGTACCTGCCACAATCCAGGTTATTCCCTGGGGGGACCGTCAGTCCATCGGTTTCCATTTTCTTCTGGGCAAGTGGAGTCAAACGCCTTCCCTGCCTGAGGGCTTCCTTTACATCCCGTTCGATAATTCTTCCACCCGGACCACTGCCTTGAATGCCTTCCAGCACCACCCTTTTCTGGCAGGCCAGTTTCCTTGCCCTGGGAGAAATGGAATCAAGACCGTTGCCGGGCACTGCCCCCGCAGGAAAATCAATTTCAGGCACACCTGCTTTGGTTGCGTCTTCGGGAACCACATCTTCCACAGAAGCCACTTCTGACTTGGTTTTCGGCACACCTGTTTCCGCCGCGCCCTGCGGCCGGAACTCTTCCACTGCCTCCCCTTTGGCTCCTATGACGGCCACGTTTTGCAACACCGGGACCTCCTCCCCTTCCTCAAAGAACCGGGCCAGCAAAAGGCCATCGTCAGGAGCCTCCTCCTCAAAGGCTGCCTTGTCGGTTTCATAGGCAAACAAAAGATCTCCCTTGCTTACTTTATCACCTTCTGCTTTGTACCATTGAGTAAGAATACAACTTTCGACCGATTGGCCCTGCCGGGGCATGATAACTGCAACAGCCATAATGGATTATTTGATAACTTGTATATACAAGTGCAAATATATATAATTTATTGTTAACTGGAAAGGAAAGTGAAATATTATTATATCAATGCTATATATATCTAATTACAAACTTTTTAACTGATCATCACCCAGCCTGTTTTTGCAAATTGACGATCTCTTCTTATATTTACATGTAATTTGTCTCATACTGACAAATATCCTTTACAAATGGGCAAGAAAGAAGCTCCTCAGTACCGCAAGCTGTATGAACTCCTTCGAGGACTGATTGAAGGGGGAACCTATAAGTATGGAGATCTACTGCCCTCTGAAAATGAGCTGTGTGCCACGCACCAGCTTACCCGCCCCACCGTGCGCAAGGCTCTGGATATGCTGGTAAATGAGGGTTTCATCATCCGGCAGCAAGGAAAAGGAAGCATTGTGCAGGGTCTGCCGAAGGGAATCGGAATCCTTTCACTGACCGGCACCACGTCGGCCATCGGGCAGGATCACCTTACCACACAAATCATCGTAAAACCCCATATCACGGGATGGGAAAATGCCTTCGGATTTGAGCTCAGCGAGCGCGATAAAAGCCTGGGATGCATACACATGGAACGCCTGAGGCTCATCAATGAAAAACCCGTGTTTTACGATATTACCATGATACCCAACCTGAACCTTCCCAGGTTTACCTCCAGGAGTTTTGAGAATCGCTCTCTGTTTGATATCCTGCGAAAACACTACCAGATCGAGGTCAAAGGCGGGGAGCAGAAAATCCAGGCCATCACTGCCGATGCAAGGATCTTGCAACATTTCAGGGTACAGAAGAACCACCCCATCCTGAGGGTCGATCGCAAATTGGATACCAACAAGGCAGGCTTCTCTTTCTACAGCCAGATCTATTGCAATACGGAAGATTACAGCCTGATCGGCCGCTTTTAGGGCTAAAGCTTAGGCAAGACCCAGGGAGCACGGTAGTTGGCCCTGGTCAGCTGTGCGGCTTTCTCATCACCGATCACTTCGCCCTTGTCCCCGTCCCAGAAAATCTTGTGGCCCGTTCTGAGTGCCAGGTTGCCAAGCTGGGCGATCCTGGCAATGTGACCCCCTATCTCCACGCTGGCATTGGGGGTTTCCCTGGACTTCATGCAGTCCAGGAAATTCTTCACATGCAGATCGAGGCCGCTCTCGCCTCCCTTCTTGATCAAAGGAACAGCCTCCATTCTGGGAGTCCCGCCAGGGGCTTCTGCAATTACTTCCCAGCCCTGGCGGTCCACCACCAGGGTCCCGTTCTCCCCGATATAGGAGACTCCGTGGGCACGGCCGTAGTTGCCCTGACCAATCCCCAGGGTGGATTCCCAGAGCAGGCCAAAGTTGTCAAACTCATACATGGCGAACTGGGTATCCGGAGTTTCCCTGGCATCCGTGGGAAAGGCAAATTTGCCCCCGGAAGACATCACCGAATTGGGTACATATTCGTTCATTCCATACAGGGCATAATCCAGCAGGTGCACCCCCCAGTCGGTCATGAGTCCGCCGGCATAATCCCAGTACCAGCGAAAGTTAAAATGGAACCTGTTGATATTGAAGGGACGCTTGGGAGCGGGTCCCAGCCAGAAGTCATAATCCACTCCATCCGGTACCGGTCCGTCGGGCTGTACCGGCAGCATGTGCTTCCAGTCGAGGTAGACCCAGGCCTTTACTGTCCGTATCCTGCCCAGCTTGCCGCTATGCACAAAATCCACCGCATCCTTCCAGTGGGGATCGCTTCGCTGCCACTGTCCCACCTGGACCACACTCCCGTATTTCTTCTGGGCGGCGATCATCAGATCGATCTCCTCGATGGAGTTGGCAATGGGCTTCTCCACATAGACATCCAACCCTGCCTGGCAGGCTTCGATCATGGGCAGGGTGTGCCAGTGATCGGGGGTCCCGATAATGACTGCATCCAGATCCTTGTGTTCGAGCAACTGTCGGTAGTCTCCATATAATTTCGCCTTCTTTCCCTGAATCTCCTCTACTTCTGCGGCCCGTTGTTCCAGGATGTTCCGGTCCACATCGCAAAGGGCCAGGCACTCAACTCCCTCCATCTTCAGAAATGATTTCAGGTCGGACATGCCCATTCCCTTCAGCCCAATGGCCCCGATATTCACCCTTTCACCGGCCCCCAGGATCCGGGATGCTGCCCGGGCGGTGGCAGGGATTGCGCTGATCAGGCCTGTTCCTGCAGCTGCGGCTGCACTGGTATGGATAAATGTTCTTCTTTTCATGGGATGTGGACTTATTGGTGAATGTAGCGCTAAATTTAGCAAAATATTCCTCGACCCTGAATGAGATCCCAAAGGTTTTATTTGCCTTTTCTCAGTTTGCAGGCATTCCTTATCTTTCTAAACCATATGACCAATAGTTTGAAAAACCATGCGAAAAACCAGCCCTTCCACCCATGTCCTGAGCGTATGCATGCTGATCCTCCTGCTCACCGGAGGATGTACCCCCTCCCCCGAAAACAGCCATTCTGCAGACGAGCTTTACAGTTTGTTCAGTAATCCACCGGCGGAAAGCAGGCCCTTTGTTCGCTGGTGGTGGAATGGAAACAACATCGAGCCTGGGGAACTGGAACGGGAACTGGATGTCATGAAAGACGCCGGCATCGGGGGGGTGGAGGTAAATCCCATAGCCCACCCTGAAGGGCCGGATATCCCGAACCACAAGGCCTACGATTGGCTGAGCCCCGAGTGGAACGAACGTATACGCTCTACCCTGGAAAAGGCCGGGGACAGGGAGATGATCGTGGACCTGATCATGGGTTCAGGCTGGCCCTTTGGGGGAGAGTTCCTGGAAGAGGACCAGTGGCTGCAGGGAGTGGGTATCCGGAAATTGGAGCTGGAGGGGCCTGCCAGGATCACCTTGTCGCTGAAGGAGCACTGGAGGCTGCCTGGCCGGGATTTCGGCAGTTACAACAATCCGGACGCTCCGGAACCTTCCCTGTTTTTCCTGCAGATGCTTCCCCAGGGAGCCAATGGACCTACCCAAATGACAAATCTCCTGGATCAGGTGGATGAGAAAGGAAGGATTGAGATCCAGGTACCTGCAGGAAGGCATGATCTTTATCTGGGCACCTTCCAGAAAGCCTACCGGGAGGTGATGCACGGTGCCCCCGGATCCAGGGGGCCGGTGGTGGATCACTACGATGAGGCGGATGTGAGGGCCTACATGGACCGACTGGCAAATGCGCTTGAACAGACACTCGGTGGAGAATTGGGCGATCACCTCAGGGCCCTCTTTTGTGACAGCATTGAATTGTCGGGTGCCAATATCACCGATGATTTTTATGAGGAATTCCGAAATCGCCGCGGATACGACCTGGAACCCTATGCGGCCCTGGTCTACTATGCTCCTTACGAAGGATATACCGACACCCTGAAATACTCCAGCAATTTCCAGCAGGAGATCCGCCGGATGCGCTTCGATTTTAACAAGACCCTAACAGAGCTTTTCCTGGAGCGCTTTACCCGGACATTTGACCGTTGGGCCAATGAGCATGGAATGCTGAGCCGTTATCAGGCCTACGGCATGCCCTGGCTGATGGGCATGCTCGATGGCTACCGGATGGTGGATATCCCGGAAAGCAACAACTGGCTCTACTCGGCCAATGCCAAAGCCCACGGGTATTGGATCTGGAACAAATATGCTTCCTCAGGGGCCCACCTCTCGGGCGCCAGGCTGGTGGGCTGTGAAGCGATGACCAACACAAGGGGTGTTTTCCGGATGACCCTGGACATGGTGAAGAAGAACGATGATTTCAATTTCATCACCGGCATCAACCACACCGTTTTGCATGGATTTAATTACTCACCCCCGGAAGCTGGATTTCCAGGGTGGATCCGCTATGGGGCCTATTTCAGCGAGCAAAACAGCTGGTGGCCTTATTTCAGGCTATGGAGCGATTATAATGCACGTCTTTCTGCCGTGTTCCAGCATTCCTCCCCGGTCACCGATGTGGCCATCCTAACCCCGGAAGCGGATATCTGGAGACAATACGGACTGGTGCGCTATCCTTATTACATGAATCCCTGGTACCACCACGATCTGTGGGAGGGATTCAGCCGGCAGGGGATCACAGCCGACTACATCAATGAGGGCGTGATCCAAAGGGCCTCCGCCAAGGGGAACCACATGATCAGCGAACACAGCACTTACCAACTGGTCATCATTTCCTCCGCCCGGGCCATGGAGCCAGAAACCCTGATGGCCATCCGGGACCTGGCAGCCAAGGGGGTCCGCTTCGTTTTCGTGGAACATTTTCCCTCGGAGGCACCGGGCTTTCACCAATACGAAGAAAAGGACCTGCAGATAAGACAATTGACAGAAAACCTGGCCCGCATGGAAACCATCCACCTGGAAGAAGCCCCTGCGGAAGCTTCCAGGGTGACAGACTGGACCGGGCGGATCAGCGACAAATACCACATCCAATCCACCTTCAGGATCGACCGGACTTCTGAAAACCTGTACGGCATTAAGTACAGGCATGGGGATATGGAGCTCTTCTTCCTGTCCAATCAGGCTGAGGCGTACCTGGAAGATGTCCCTGTCGCCGTTGACCTGAAGGGAAGAACCCCCTGGCGGTGGGATCCGGAAACCGGGGAGCGAAACATCCTGCCCGTCAGTGAGCAAGGCGAACTCAGGATCAGCCTCCAACCCCTTGAATCGATGCTGATCGTGCTCCAGGAGGACAGAAAAGGCCTGGAGAAAGAAATACCACGGACTGAGCAAGGTACAGGCCAGGCATTGGATCTGAGTTGGGACCTGGAGTTCAGGCCCGCCCGGGAAGCAGCTTTCAAAATAAACGCTGAAGAACTATTTTCCTTCGGTCAGCACCCCGATCCCCGGATAAGCAGTTTTGCAGGCCAGGTGCACTATCGCTCTCAGTTTATGCTGGAGGAGGACCGGTGGGATTTTCTCGACCTGGGCAGACAGGAACATATTACGGAAGTCATCCTTAACGGAAAGAGCCTTGGCAGCAGGTGGTATGGAAGACACCTCTACCCGGTTGACCGGGAACAATGGCGGGAAGGCAGCAATACCCTGGAGATCATTTACACCACCACCCTGGCCAATTATGCCAACTCTCTGGAAGACAATGAAGTGGCAAAAAAATGGATCCGCCTCGAACAGCCCGAAGAAATGGGACTCATGGGAGAAGTAAGGCTGATACGCAAACCCTGATCCTATTTCGGAATGGTATTTGTGCTTTGAAGGGTAGTTACCACCCTAAACCACATGCCATGATACAAAGATACCATATCCCAGCTTTGGCCTTCTTTCTCATTTGCACAAGCGTAGCCATGCTTGCCCAGAAGTCGGTCTATACCTTTCCCTTTGAGAACAGCTACAAACTGCCTCCCATGGAGACCTACATCAATACCGAGGAGATCTCAGCCACCTACCAGACCTTCGGAAATATTTATACCACAGAGATCGTTGGCCTTTCTGATGAGCCCCTGGAGCAAACCTCTTCCACCTATATCTCCGATGTAAAAGCCAGTGATGCTTTTCGCTTCCTGAGGTTCTATATGGAAGAACAACTGCTGAGCCCGGGCGATCAATATCAGGGCTCCGTAGAAATGAGCGTCATATACTACCACGAGAAATACCGGGTCAACCTGGGAACCGCTCTGAACATCCTCACCCTGGGAATGGGGACCCTGTTCGGGATTCCCTTTGCCACCTCTGTCACCGATGTGGAATTGGAAGCAAACTTCTACAATCAAAACAAACAATTTGTCACCAGCCACCGGGGAGTGGGTCGAGGAAAAAAATGGGTCGGCCTGTACAGCATGGATACCCGCCTTCCCCATCAACGGGCTTTGAAGGAGGCACTGGAAGAGGTGAACAATAAGATCATGACTGATCCCCTGTTGGTGCCGGCACCCCAATGATCTTCCTACTCTGTGACCAGGAAAGGAATGTTGGCCGTAGCTGATTTATTGCCCGGATCTGTCGCATATACAAACAATCGGTAAGCTCCGGGATTTAAAGGAGCAGTTAC
>CBDTYO010000171.1:0-8565 GCA_965364615.1 uncultured Bacteroidia bacterium | reverse complement strand
AATCTACTCTCTTGTTGTACCATGATTACTTAGCTCTTTCGATAATTTCTACTAACCTCCACCTTTTGTTCTTGCTCAGGGGCCTGGTCTCGCTGATCCTCACGGTATCGCCCACATTGCAGGTATTTTCCTCGTCATGGGCCATGAACTTGGTGGTCTTGTTCACGAATTTACCGTAGATGGGGTGCTTGATCTTCTGCTTCACAGTGATGGTAATGGATTTCTCCATGCTGTTGCTCACTACGACACCCACCCTTTCGCGTCTTGTATTTCTTGTAGTTTCCATAGTCATCATTACTTTTCGGACTGCTCCTGGAGTTTTCTTGCCCTCATTTCTGTCTTCAAACGGGCAATGTTCTTGCGTGTCTCAACGATCTTGTTGGGATTGTCGAGGGGAGAAACAGCATGGTTCATTTTCATGCGCACCAGCATGCTCTCTTCACTTTCTAGGCGCTCTGTCAACTCCTGTATACCTAATTCTTTGATTTCTGAACTCTTCATGAGTTGTATTTTTTTCTACTTACTATTAACTCCTAACTTTATTCATGATAATCCCTGCGCACCACAAATTTGGTGGTGATGGGAAACTTCTGTGAACCCAGGCGCAGAGCTTCCTTGGCCACCTCGTGGGGTACGCCTTCCAACTCAAAAATGATGCGTCCGGGAGTTATGGGGTATACAAATCCTTCCGGGGCCCCTTTCCCTTTACCCATGCGCACTTCCGCAGGCTTTTTGGTAATGGGCTTGGCCGGGAAAATGCGAATCCAGAGCTGACCTTCCCTCTTCATGTGACGGGTGATGGCCTGACGGGCTGCCTCAATCTGGCGGCCGGTGATCCATGCGCTTTCCATCGCTTTTATACCAAATGAACCGAATGCCAGCTGGGTTCCTCTCTGGGCGTTTCCTTTCATACGCCCTTTCTGCATTCTCCTGTATTTGGTTTTCTTCGGTTGTAACATTGTCGTTGTTTTTCCTGATTAACTCTAAATGATTCGTCCCTGCCTAGTCCCTGCGGTCTTTCCTGGGACCTCTTCCGCCTTTGGGTTTCACGTTGCCGGCGCCAATATTGGGGCTCAGGTCGCGCTTTCCAAAGATCTCTCCCTTGCATATCCATACCTTGATCCCGATCACACCCACCTTGGTGTGGGCTTCTGCCAGTGCGTAGTCGATATCGGCACGCAGGGTATGAAGCGGGATCCTTCCGTCCTTGTAGGACTCGGAGCGGGCCATTTCTGCTCCCCCCAGGCGACCACTGATCAGCACCTTGATGCCGTCGGCTCCCATGCGCATGGTGGAGGCAATGCCCATCTTGATGGCCCGGCGATAGGAGATCTTGCCTTCTACCTGGCGGGCAATGTTGTTGGCAACGATGGTGGCATCCAGTTCGGGACGTTTTACCTCGAAGATGTTGATCTGGACTTCCTTCTTGGTGATGTTCTTCAACTCTTCCTTCAGCTTGTCCACTTCCTGACCGCCTTTACCGATAATAATGCCCGGACGGGCGGTATTCACGGTCACTGTGATGAGCTTCAGTGTACGCTCAATGATAATCTTGGAAATGCTGGCCTTGGCCAGACGGGCATTCAGGTATTCCCTGATCTTGTTGTCTTCCACCAGCTTGGTAGAATAATCTTTTCCGCCATACCAGTTGGAATCCCATCCTTTTATGATTCCCAGGCGATTACCTATCGGATTAACTTTTTGTCCCATCTATGCTTGATTTTCTTGTTCTTGTAAAACTTCTTGTTCTTCCACGGCATTCAGGCTTCCGACCACAACCGTTACATGGTTGGAGCGCTTCTTGATCCTGTGAGCCCTGCCCTGGGGAGCCGGCTGGATCCTCTTCAGGGTCCTGCTCTGATCCACATAAGCCTCTTTGACCACCAGGTTGCTTTCCTCGATCTTGGCACCTTCGTTCTTGGTCTGCCAGTTGGCAATGGCTGAAAGCAGGAGCTTTTCCACACTGCGGGAAGCCTCCTTGGAACTGAATTTCAACATATCCAGGGCCTTATTGACCTCCACCCCCTTGATCATATCTGTGACCAGTCGCATTTTACGGGGAGATGTCGGGCAATTGCGCAATACTGCATAGTATTTATGCTGCCTTTCCTCCTTTAACTGATTCGCTCTGTTTCTTTTTCTTGCACCCATTTCTTCCTTGGATTAAATATTATCTCTGCTTACCACCATGCCCCCTGAACATGCGGGTTGGGGCAAATTCACCCAGCTTGTGACCCACCATGTTTTCAGTGACATATACCGGGATAAATTTGTTGCCATTGTGAACGGCGATGGTGTGGCCCACAAAATCCGGTGAGATGACAGACCTTCTCGACCAGGTTTTGATCACTGACTTCTTGCCAGAATCGTTCATCTCCATAACGCGCTTCTCCAGCTTGAAATCGATAAATGGTCCTTTTTTCAGTGAACGGCTCATGCTATCTTATTTTTTTGTTTTTCTCTTTTCAACAATGTACCTGTCTGAATACTTCTTCTTGGCCCGGGTCTTATACCCTTTGGCAGGCATCCCGTTCCTTGACCTGGGGTGTCCGCCCGAGGCACGTCCTTCTCCACCACCCATGGGGTGATCCACCGGGTTCATGGCCACACCACGCACGCGGGGACGACGTCCCTTCCAGCGTGAACGACCTGCTTTCCCGCTTTTCTCCAGCCCGTGATCCCCGTTGGAAGTAATCCCGATGGTGGCACGGCAGGTGGTCAGCACCATCCTCGATTCCCCGGAAGGCAGTTTGATGATCGCATATTTCCCGTCCCTGGAGGTAAGGGTCCCGTAGGCACCTGCACTGCGGGCGAGCATGCCGCCTTTGCCAGGCTTCAGCTCGATGTTGTGTACATCGGTTCCCAGGGGAATGTTGGCCAGGGGCAGGGTGTTCCCCCTTTCGGGAGCCACCTTTTCGCCGGACATGATCTTCTGTCCCACTTCCAATTTCTCAGGAGCCAGGATGTAACGCTTTTCTCCATCGGCATACACCACCAGGGCGATGCGTGCGGAACGGTTGGGATCATACTCGATGGTCTTCACCGTGGCCTCTATGTTGTCCTTGTCCCTCTTGAAGTCAATGAGGCGATACCGCTTCTTGTGACCGCCGCCCATATAACGCATGGTCATTTTACCGGTATTGTTACGCCCACCGCTCTTTTTCATGGGTTTCAACAGCGACTTCTCAGGCTTTGCACCAGGCGTCAGCTCATCATTGGAAGAGATTTCCTTGAATCGCTGTCCCGGGGTCGTGGGTTTGTATTTCTTGATTGCCATCGTTCCTAAATGTTGCTATAAAAATCAATTACTTCGCCTTCAGCCAGGGTAACCACAGCCTTTTTATAAGAAGGGGTTTTACCAACAGTCACTCCGCTCTTGGTATAACGCTGCTTGCGTTTTCCGGCATACCTCATGGTGTTCACTTCAGAAACCTTTACATTGTAAAGCTCTTCCACTGCCTTTTTGATATCCAGTTTGTTGGCTTCCTTGGCTACCACAAATCCATACCGGTTGAAGTCTTCCCCCTGGGCAGTCATCTTCTCGGTTACTATGGGCTTAATTAATATATTCATGACCTTTCGATTCCTTAGGTTTAATCATTCTTCTGCAGAACGTCGAGTGAACTCTCCACGAAACACAACGCTGACGCATTCATTATTTCGTATGTGTTTAACTCTGAGAGTGTTATCACTTTTGAATTCGGCAAATTTCGCGACGACAAATATACATTTTTATTTCTTTCACTGATGATGAACAGCGACTTTTTGTCGTCCAGTTTCAGATTCTTCTGAATGTTGGCAAACTCGCTGGTTTTCGGGGTTTCCATGTTGAAGTCCTCCACCACCATCAGTTGCTTGTTCTGTACTTTGTAGGAAAGGGCCGATTTGCGGGCCAGGTCCTTCACCTTGCGGTTCAGTTTTCCACCGTAAGTTCTGGGACTGGGGCCAAATACACGTCCGCCACCCCTGAATATGGGGTTCTTGATATCACCAAAACGGGCAGTACCTGTTCCCTTTTGACGCTTGATCTTTTTGCGGCTACCCCGGATCTCACTGCGCTCCTTGGTCTTGTGAGTCCCCTGGCGCTTGTTGTTCATGATCTGTTTTACGTCCAGGTAGATGGCGTGATCGTTGGGTTCGATCCCAAAGATCTCTTTGCTCAGTTTTATCTTTTTCCCGGTGCTCTCTCCGGAGATATTCATTACATCTAATTCCATCACTTCTCAATAATTAAATATGAACCATTTGATCCGGGGACAGAACCTTTCAGGATGAGCAGGTTGTTCTCGGGAACAATCTTCATCACACGCAGGTTCAGAATCTTCACCTTCTTGTTTCCGGTCTGTCCGCCCATGCGCATTCCTTTGAAAACCCTGGAAGGGTAAGAGGAAGCACCCAGCGAACCCGGAGCACGCATTCGGTTGTGCTGACCATGGGTGGCATCGTTCACACCCGCAAAGTTGTGACGCTTCACAACTCCCTGGAAACCTTTTCCCTTGGATACTCCGGAAACATCCAGCCAGGTGTCATCATGAAAATAATCCACGGTGATCACGTCACCCGGTTTCCAGTCCTTCACAAAGCCCTTCAATTCAATCACCCTTTTCTTGGGCGTGGTGTTGGCTTTGGCAAAGTGTCCCTGTTCGGCCTTGGGAGTATTCTTCTCCTTTTTGTCGTCAAAAGCCAGTTGAACTGCCGCATAGCCGTCCGATTCAACGGTCTTTACCTGAGTTACTGTACAGGGTCCGGCCTGTATCACAGTACAGGGGATGTTCTTTCCGTCTTTATCGAAAATGGAAGTCATTCCAATTTTCTTACCAATTAATCCTGGCATCGTATTTTGTTTTTACCTGTGTTAGACTTTGATTTCAACTTCTACTCCACTGGGCAACTCAAGTTTCATGAGCGCATCGATGGTTTTGGGAGTGGAACTGTAAATATCCAGCAACCTTTTATAGGCGCTTAACTGGAACTGCTCCCTGGACTTTTTATTCACAAAGGGAGACCTCAGAACAGTGTACACTCTTTTGTGTGTGGGAAGGGGAACAGGTCCGCTTACCACAGCTCCGGTGGACTTCACTGTCTTTACGATCTTCTCGGCACTTTTGTCGACGAGGTTGTGATCGTAGGACTTCAATTTAATTCTAATCTTCTGACTCATTATGGTATGATTATATCTAAATCTTTCTGATTAAATCTGGACTTTTCCCGTTACCTTTTCCAGCACTTCTTTGGCCAGGTTTGGCGGCATGGGTTCATAGTGACTGAATTCCATGGTGGAACTTGCCCTTCCCGAGGACAGGGTTCTCAGCACCGTTACATAGCCGAACTGCTCTGAGAGCGGCACCTTGGCCTTGATGACCCTGGCTCCGGCTTTGGAATCCATTCCTTCCACCTGTCCGCGCCTTTTGTTCAGATCGGAGATCACATCTCCCATGTAATCTTCCGGGGTGACCACCTCCACAGACATGATGGGCTCCAGCATGACCGGGTGTGTTTTGGCTGTGGCATGCTTGAATGCCTGCCGGGCACAAATCTCAAAGGAGAGCTGGTCGGAATCCACGGAGTGGAAGGAGCCATCCAAAAGACGCACCTTCATTCCATCCACGGGAAATCCTGCCAGCGGGCCGTTGGTCATGGCATTGGTAAATCCTTTTTCAACGGAGGGGATATATTCCCGGGGGATGTTTCCCCCACGGATCTCATTGACAAACTGAAGCCCCTTGCCTGCCTCATCCGGTGGTCCGATCACCACTTCAATGTCTGCAAATTTACCGCGTCCACCGGTTTGCTTTTTAAATACTTCACGGTGTTTTACCTCGGTGGTAAGGGCTTCTTTATAATTCACCTGGGGGGTCCCCACGTTGCATTCCACCTTGAATTCACGCTTCAGGCGATCGAGGAGGATCTCCAGGTGCAATTCGCCCATTCCGTTGATGGTGGTCTGGCCCGTATCGACGTTGCTGCGTATCTGAAAGGTAGGATCTTCTTCAGCCAGCTTGTTCAGTGCCAGGCCCAGCTTATCAATGTCGGCCTGGGTCCTGGGTTCAATGGCGATGCCGATCACAGGTTCGGGAAATTCAATGGCTTCCAGGATCATGGGTTTTCCCACCGAGGTGATGGTATCCCCTGTCCTGAGTTCCTTCAAACCTACCACGGCACAAATATCCCCTGCACCAATCTCTTTCTTGGGATTCTGCTTGTTGGCATGCATCTGGTAGATGCGGGTGATCCGTTCCTTTTTCTCGGTCCGGTTGTTCAGCACCATCACTCCTTCCTGCAGTTTGCCTGAGTATACCCTGACATAGGCCAGCCGGCCCACGAAGGGATCGGTGGCAATTTTAAAGACCAATCCGGTGAGGGGCTCATCGTCACTGGGTTCACGGCTGATCTCCTGTTCGCTCCTGGGATCGATACCTTTGACTGCACCAATATCGATGGGACTGGGAAGCAGATCGCAAACGGCATCCAGCATCCGCTGGATCCCCTTGTTCTTAAAGGCAGAACCGCAGAGCACCGGAACAATTTCCATGTTGATGGTGGCCCTGCGGGCATATTCCATGAATTCTTCCACCGAGATGGAATCCCTGTCTTCCAGGAATTTATTCAGAAGGGTATCATCGGAGACGCAAACGGCTTCCACCAGCTTCTCTCTCCACTCTTCCACGGTATCTATCAGGTCTTCAGGGATCTCACAATACTCGTACTTCATCCCCATCTCTGCATCCTCTTTCCAGACGATGGCTTTGCGCTCGATGAGGTCCACAATGCCCTTGAAGTTTTCTTCCGATCCAATGGGGATCTGCATGGGGACCGGATTGGATCCCAGCTTTTCGCTGATTTCCTGAACCACGCCGAAGAAATCGGATCCTACGCGGTCCATCTTATTGATGAAAGCCAGACGCGGTACATGGTATTTGTCGGCCTGGCGCCAGACTGTCTCGCTCTGTGGCTCAACTCCACCCACCGCACAGAATACGGCCACCGCACCATCCAGCACCCTCAACGAACGCTCCACCTCGACGGTAAAGTCGACGTGGCCCGGAGTATCAATGATATTGATCTTGTACTCCTGGTCGTGGTGGTTCCAGAAAGTGGTGGTCGCTGCTGAAGTAATGGTGATACCGCGTTCCTGCTCCTGTACCATCCAGTCCATGGCAGCGGCTCCGTCATGAACTTCACCGATGCGATGGGTGATACCCGTATAGAACAAGACACGTTCTGTGGTGGTAGTTTTCCCGGCATCGATGTGCGCCATGATCCCAATGTTCCTCGTATGTTTTAAATCTGGGCTCATAAGTGTTGCACACTTACCTTGCAATTAAAATTGCTATGTCAAAATATGTATTAGAACCTAAAATGGGCGAAAGCCTTATTGGCTTCTGCCATGCGGTGCGTGTCTTCTTTCTTTTTATAAGCACCGCCTTCATTGTTGTATGCTGCAATGGCTTCTGCTGCCAGTTTTTCGGCCATGGACTTTCCAGGACGCTTGCGTGCAAAGAGTATCATGTTCTTCATGGAAATGGAAACCTTGCGTTCGTTCCTGACTTCCATGGGAACCTGAAATGTAGCACCCCCAACCCTGCGGCTCTTCACCTCCACCTGGGGGGTAATGTTATCGAGCGCCTGCTTGAAAATATCCAGCGGGCCTTTGCCTTCTTCTTTCACCCGTGCCTCAATCAAGTCCATCGCTCCGTAAAAAATATCATATGCCTTGCTCTTCTTGCCGTCGAGCATCATGTTATTGACAAACTGCGTGACGAAAGGATCCTTGTACCTGGGATCGGGCAGTAAAATTCTCTTCTTTGGTTTGGTCTTCCTCATTATAATAATATATATATACTATCGAGTACTGTACACAGCGTGCTGCGCACTATTTCTTTTTAGGCATTTTTGTACCATACTTGCTTCTTCTCTGGGTCCTGCCTTCCACGCCCGAGGTATCGAGGGCGCCACGGATCAGGTGATACCTTACACCGGGCAGGTCTTTTACCCTGCCGCCGCGGATCAGCACAATGGAGTGTTCCTGCAGGTTGTGACCTTCCCCGGGAATGTAGGCATTCACCTCCTTCTGGTTGGTCAGACGAACCCTGGCCACTTTGCGCATGGCTGAGTTAGGCTTCTTGGGTGTGGTGGTGTAAACACGCACACAAACACCTCGCCTCTGGGGGCATGAATCCAGCGCGGGAGCCTTGCTCTTATCGTTCAATTTTTTCCGGCCTTTACGCACCAATTGTTGAATCGTCGGCATACTCAGTATCAAATTTGTTGTTAATCGTCGTTAATTTCGGATCGCAAAGGTAGAATTTATTTTCAAAAAACAATAACTAATTAATGAATATTTCGCCGGGAAAGGCCTGATCTTCCGGATATCAGAATTTACAAGGGAAAGAAGCCGGCCCTCCATCCGGATTTTTTTGGTCTGAACATTTTTTCACAAAGCGGGCAGGGAGTGAGGGGCTCTCAGAAAGGACAATTCTCTGCGGGACCTTGTTCATTATTTCTCATTTTTCAGTCCATGCCTGGGGCCGTTTTCGAGATAATAGAAATGACCATCTTCGGCAC
>CBDTYO010000170.1:0-8603 GCA_965364615.1 uncultured Bacteroidia bacterium | reverse complement strand
GGGATTATTATTCTGCTCGTCGCACATTCCTGTAATCATGCTCTCGTCAACTACCGCATGGCCGTTTGTTATAACCCCATCAACCGGTATCTTCTCGCCTGGCTTTATCCTTAATATGTCTCCGATCCTGACTTCTTCCAGAGGGATTTCTACTTCTTCGCCGTTTCGGATAACTCTGGCAACCGGCGGAACCAGACCCAGCAGGGCCTTTATGGCAGAATTTGTTTTGCTGTGGGCTTTAAGTTCAAGCACTTGTCCGAGTAATACAAGTGTTAGTATTATTGCAGCAGCTTCAAAATATAGATGTACATTGCCCTGGGGATCTTTAAACTGATCAGGAAAAACTCCCGGTATCAGGAGCGCAAATACACTGAAAATGTAAGCTGCCCCTACTCCTATGGAGATCAATGTCCACATATTAGGTGCCCAACGGCGTATGGAACTCCACCCACGCTTAAAAAATACCCAGCCTGAATAGAAAATTACCGGAGTGGCCAGCATGAACTCGATCCATCCCCAGACTTTTTTAGAAGCTATGTTATCGAGGTGTAAAAACTGAAAGAAATCAGACATGGCGATGACAAATACCGGTATACTCAGTGCCGCAGCGATCCAGAATTTCTTCGCCATCCTTTTATAAGCCTTTTCTTCATCACTCGTCTCTTCACCTTTTTCTGGAACCAGGTTCATACCACACTTTGGGCATGAACCGGGTGTGTCCTGTTGTATTTCAGGGTGCATAGGGCAGGTATAAACAATCCTGGGACCTGTTGAGCCTTCTTCCTTTTTCAAATGCATTCCACATACTGGACAATCACCAGGTTCTTCATAGGTTCTGTCCCCCTCACATCCCATAGGGCAATAGTATTTCCCCTTGGCGTGTTTGTGGGATTCTGAGGGATCACTCCCATGATCACTCCCATGTTGGTGATGATCATGAGATGAATGATGCTCACATTTTTTTTCAGATGTTTGTCCCTCAACTAGTGCCAGGTGCATGTGGCAAACAGGGCAGTTACCCATTTCATCGGACACTGGTACGAATTATCCGGTTGACAGCAAGTATGGTCTGCCTTAGCATCATCGGCACTGGTGCGTGAATCCTCTGATTCAGCTCGTGCTGTTATTCTTGTGTTGGGGTTCGGTTTGAAATGGTCGTTCTGCGTATTCATAATTTCCTCCTTATGATAATTCCGTTCAGTAAACTCTATTCATTCACAAAAATATCCCAACGGTCTATCCGGCAGGTATATAATTATGGAAATAATGTATATTATCTTGGATAAGTAGAACCCAATGATGCCCTGCTTATATTCTATCCAGGGAGATACGCCGTTTTCCGGAGGATGCTTTGAATTCTGAAGGGGAGAGACCTGTAATATTTTTAAATTGTCGTGAAAGGTGCTGGCTGCTGCTGTAATTCATCTTATATGCAATCTCGCTTATTGATAGCTCGTCGTAAACTAAAAGTTCTTTGATTCTTTCTACTTTTTGAAGGATCACATATTTCTCAATGGTGATCCCTTCAACCTGCGAGAAAAGTTTGGTGAGAGATGAATAGTCCATCCCGAGGGCTCGTGATAATCTGCTGGATATTTTGTTCGATGTTCCCAGATCATCGTAACGGATCATTTTGATTACTTCCGTTTTGAGTTGATTTATAATTTTGCTCTTTTTGTCACTCAACAGCTCAAATCCTGCATGGGACAATGACTCACTTAATTTTTCAATAGCAGTAGGCTGCAGGTCACCCTTTAGGATGACCTCGCCGAGTTTGATGGAAACTATCTCAATGCCAAGATCTTCAAGTATGCCATTTACTGCCTCTATACATCGAGGGCATACCATGTTTTTGATATTGAGTATTTTCACGCTTTTGGTTAAGTGGTCTCAACACAATAACAATCCAAAGTTTGATTGGTTTTGATAAACATGTAAATTAGAAAAGGGGGCCAGAATCAACTCAGTTTTACAGGCAGTGAAACTATCAGGCTCCAGGGCTTCAGGGCAGGGGAATCACACGAATGTTTCGGAAGTGAATTTCTGCTCCTTCCGATTCAAGACAAATATATCCCGCTGCTTTCGTGGATTTGCTGATCCCGTTGACGAATTTGCCGTTGACCGAGAGCTTGATGGTTCCGTCCACGCAGACCACATCGTAGGTGTTCCATTCCCCTTTTCCCTTGCATCTGTTTTCCACAGATTTGCTGCGGCGACCCCTGGGATTATCAGGCACGGTTTCCACTCCCCCCACTCCAAATACCTCGCCATGTACATAAGCCAGCGGAGGTGTTTTGCCATCTCTGGTGTTCAGCTTGACCCAGTCGAGTTCGAGCATTTGTATTTCCACTCCGTTGGGCAGACGGTTGTCGCCTGGCTCGGCATCGCTCCACACAAAAGTTCCCGAATTGCCTCCTGCTTCCATGTGTTTCCACTCGATGTGCAATAAGAAGTTATCGTAGGTATTCTCTGAACGGATCACCCCGATGGGATGTCCGGAACAAATGAGCTCGTCCCCCTGCACTTTCCATGTATCAGCTTCGGTATTTACCTGAATCCATTGTATAGGCACACTTTCCATCGGCTTTTCCAGTAGGATCTTTTGCAGGCCGATCTCTTCCCCAAATCTGAAAAGTGATTGCTGTGCTGAGATAAATCCGGTACATAGGATCAATCCTGACAGAAATAGCATTTTTTTCATTTCGTATCTGCTTTAGGTTTGACTTAGGACAGGGTGTTTGGCTCTCCGACCAGGGGGATCTCTTCAGGGATTCCCGGGACCGGTCCAAATGCATAGGATTTGGGTCCCAGATAGAGGTCCGAGTTTATGATCTCTTCCCATGTGACATCTTTTCCGGTATAAGCCGATATGCGACCCATGATGGTCATCAGGGTCGAATTCACCTGTGCTTCCGCATCGTTGACGGTATTCCCGGTTCTAATTCCCGTTACCAGGTTAATGTGTTCCTGTACAAAGGGATTGGTCACTGTCCATTTCGATGGGGGAGCCCCTTCTTCCGGTTTCGGATACTTCCATACCTCATTTCCATGAACATCAAATATCTGACCGGATGCTATGGCCACTCCATTGGTGCCTACAATGCGTTCCACTCTGCCGTTGGAACATCCGTTAATCTGACGGGCCGCACAGTGTGTCCTTACTCCATTTTCGTAAATGTACTCCACGCTGAAAAAGTCGTACTGATCGCCAGTTATCCTCCTTTGGCGCCCTCCCCAACCCACTGCTTTGACCGGAGGCCTGCCCATGTGCCAGCTCATGACGTCAATTTCATGAATGAACTGCTCCGTGATGTGGTCGCCGGAAAGCCAGCAAAAATTTCCCCAATTCCGCAGCATGTATTCCATATCGGTCCATTCGGGCCTTCTTCCTCTCACCCACAAAGCTCCCCCGTTTCTGATAATGTTGGCTCCAACAACCTCACCTATTTCACCGTTGGCTACTTTCATCTGGGTGGTCATATAATCCTTCTGTACTCGTCGTATGGTGCCACTGACCATGCAAAGGCCCCGGGTTTCGGCCATTTTTGAAGAAACCAGAACGGAGCGTGCACCCACCGGATCGACTGCAACTGGCTTTTCCATGAACACGTGCTTGCGGGCACTTATGGCAGCTTCCACATGTGCAGGACGGAAATGAGGCGGTGTGCAGAGCAAGACCACATCTACCCCTGAATCAATCACTTTCTGATAGCTGTCAAAACCCAGAAAGCAATTTTCATCGGCGATCTCCACACCTTTTTCTTTCTTTAAATTGGCTCTGCATGTGTCAATCCGATCCTGAAAAACATCTCCCAGAGCTGTAATTTCCAGGTTCGGACCGGCATCCAGAAAATTGATGGCTGCACCAGTTCCCCGTCCTCCACAGCCAATTAATCCGGCTTTGATGACCTTGCCGTCAGGTGCCTGATTGAGCAGATCTGGTGGTTCATCGACAGGTTTGGTTTCAGGGGCATTGGAACAGGCCGAAACGAGGGCTGTAGCTCCCAACGTACCGAATGTGGCTTTTGCCAAAAAATCTCTTCGTTTTAAATCTTGCAGGCTCATGGTCTGATGGTGTTGGTTGTTCGATGAAACATTCGTAATGCAGCAGTTGTATCAGAGAAAAGGGAAGCATGTGTGCTCCTAATTTAGCATAATTGCATTTGAATGCCAATTATCTGTGGAATCTTGGATTCATAAGAGATGAAGTAATTTCATCAAAGCTTTAGATCTCCCTTCTTAACCAAACAACCCGAAGTGCAAACTTCGGGTTGTTCAGTGGTATTATGCATGTTACTCCCGGAAGGGGCAGGGAACTTTTCAAAGGAAGGGGGTGAGAGTGGATTCCAGAAAAAGTTTATTGCATGTCAAATATTCCCTCATCAACGGGAATGTTTACTTCCACCGACTTAATGGTGTTTTCCATGCTCATCTGGCCGCCATAATCAATCTCCTGGACAAAGGCCATTTTGACTCCCCCTTCAATTTCAGTATAGTTCTTGTAATCGGTGATTGCCTCCATGTCAGAACCTTGGTTATCAACTACCACCAGGGTGCGAAGGAGCAGGTGGGTATCCGGATCGAAGAAATGGTTGCTTGAAAAGTCCGTCCCCTCCATGGTGAACTTAACCTGATAGGTATTCACCCCATTGATCTCTTTGCGTCCCACCAGTTCCGCAGAATATCCGAGATCTTTCAAGTTCCCGTATGGACCTCCCACATAGATGGCCCCTTTGCCCAAATTGTATTGATCCTCCGGCATTTGTGCAATGGATCCGGCCATGGGATCGGTCTGCCATCCTGCCTTGTCCGTGAAGCAGGTCTCCACCAGGTAGCCCATGACATCCATTTCCATTTTATACCCTTTCCCATTCAGAACCGTAGTGACGGCTTCAGCTTCGAACATATCCGAAGTGATCTCAGAAGTCACCTTCATGGAGTTGATCTTGTTCAGTTTTTCTTTTCCGCCGATGGCAGAGAGATAATCATTGATCACATCCTCAGCTGTCTGGGCCCAAAGGCCCCCTGAGATCATGATTGCAACAAAAAGCATGGTAAAAATTCTGTGTTTTTTCATTTTCTTAAAGAATTAGTTTAGATTTTGTGACGATACCGGTGAAATGATCCTGTATGAATTACTGCTAAGATACGATCAAAAATGATTCGGTGAAAGAAGCAACAAAAGAGGATTAGATTGGTTTTACACAAATGGATATATCCGGCAAAAAGCCAGGAGCAAAAAAGAAGGCTGGTTTGTTCAGCGTGCTTGGGCCTTACAAGGGCATTGTCATACTGCTGATCATCATTGCACTGGCAGGCAGCGGGATCAATCTGCTGATCCCGAAGATCATTGCCCGGGCCATTGATGCCTTTTCCGTCAACGAGTTTCGGGCCGGTGCCGTGATTACCGAGTTTCTCCTGGCCGGTTTTGGGATCTTTATTTTCACACTGCTTCAGGGCATATTGCAGGTGCTGACTGCAGAAAGGGTCGCCAGGGATCTGCGCAACAAGGTGGCGCATAAAATATCAAAACAGAGTTATTCCTATGTGGTGAAGTCAAACCCTTCCAGGTTCCTCACCAACCTGACCTCCGACATGGATTCGGTAAAAATGTTTGTTTCCCAGGCTTTTGTCAGCATCATTTCCTCCCTGTTTGTGATCGTAGGGGCAGCAGTGCTGTTGATCACGATTAACTGGAAGCTGGCCCTTGCTGTTCTGGGAATCGTGCCTGTCATTGCCACGGCATTTTTTATCGTTTTCCAGAAAGTAAGGGCCCTCTTTAAAAAGAGCAGGGAGGTCATTGACGCCTTGAACAGGATCATCAATGAAAGTATCCTGGGCGCGGCACTCATCCGTGTGTTGAATTCGCAGCAACCTGAAAGCCAGAAGTTCCTGGAGAAAAACGTGGAATCCAGGGAATTGGGCTTATCGATCGTCAGGCTCTTTTCGATCCTGGTACCCATTATCATGTTTGTATCGAACCTGGCTGTGGTGACCATCCTCGCCCTAGGAGGCCACTTTGTGGTGAATGGAACTCTCACACTGGGTAATTTTGCGGCATTCAACTCCTATTTGATCATGCTGATCTTCCCGGTCATGATGATCGGGTTTATGAGCAATATCATTGCCTCCGCCAGCGCATCTTACGATAGGATCAGGCTGGTCCTTGATGCTCCTCCCCCTGAAGAGCCCGGTACCATTCAATCGGATATCAGGGGAGACATCATCCTCAAGGATATTCACCTGAGTTACGGTGAAAAGCCCATACTCAGGAATATTTCATTTTCCGTGCAAGCGGGCAGCAAGACGGCCATCATCGGCCCTACTGCCGGTGGAAAGAGTCAGTTGCTCTACCTGATCTCAAACCTGATCCCCCCGGACCATGGAAGTGTGGAAGTGGATGGGATTTCCATGGAAAGGTATTCACGCGAGGTCTTTCACAGGCACATGGGCATTGTTTTCCAGGACAGCGTCATTTTTAATATGAGTCTCAGGGAAAACATTGCCTTTAGCGATACCGTTACCGAGGAAGCCATGTGGAAGGCCATTGAAACGGCCGAGCTGGGAGATTTTATCCGTACACTTCCGGAGAAGCTTGACACCATTGTCTCGGAGAGAGGTACCAGCCTGTCGGGGGGACAAAAGCAAAGGATCATGCTTGCCAGGGCCCTTTCGCTTGATCCGAAAATATTGCTGCTCGATGATTTTACCTCCAGGGTGGACCGGCAAACCGAGAACAAGATCCTATGCAACATCGAGAATAATTACCCCGATCTGACGCTGCTGTCCGTCACCCAGAAAATTGCCCCGGTGAAGCATTTTGATCAGATTATCCTGCTGATGGAAGGGGAGATCATTGCTTCCGGAACCCACAAGGACATGTTGGCACATTCGCCCGAATACATGCAGATCTACAGTTCACAAAAAACCACCCTGCACTATGAACTATGATCTCAATCAGGCACCGGATCAAGCAACCAGGAAGCCCAGTGTGCTGGCTTCGCTGAGGAAACTGATTGCCATTATCAGCGGAGAACGACGCAGCCTGATCATTGCTTTTGTGGCCATTTTCCTCAATGCAGGACTGAACTTGCTGGGGCCCTACCTGGTGGGCTATACCATTGACAATTATGTGCAGGTGAAAGATTATCAGGGGGTGCTTCTCTTTTCGGGGATCTTGCTGTCCATGTATATTACAGCATTTGCGGTGAATTATGTACAGATGCGCCTGATGGGCGGTATTGGCCAGCGCATGCTTTACAGGCTCCGCAATTCGGTATTCGACAAGTTGCAGGAGATGCCCCTGGATTTTTTCCACCAGAACAAGGCCGGCGACCTGATATCAAGGATCAACAATGATACGGACCGGGTAAACGAGTTTTTCTCCCAGTCCCTCATGCGATTCATCGGGAGCCTGATCACCATGACCGGAGCAGGGATCCTACTTTTGGCCATCAACCTGCCACTGGGGCTGGCGGCCCTATCCCCTGCACTCATCCTGTGGTTCTTTACCAGGGTGGTTTCGCCATGGATCCGGAAGAAAAATGAAGTGAGCCTGAAAACCCTGGGTAACTTGTCTGCGGAGATCCAGGAAAGCCTTGGGAATTTCAGGGTGGTCATTGCCTTCAACCGGCGGGACTATTTCCGCAAACGCTTTGAAGAAGCAAACCGGGAAAATTACAAGCGATCAGTACATGCGGGCATAGCCAATAATGTACTTACCCCGGTGTATGGTTTCGGAGCCAACCTGGGTCAGCTCATCGTTCTTGCTTTGGGTATATGGCTGATTATCAAGGGAAATTTTACCATAGGGCTGCTCATCAGCTTTATCGCCTATATCTCAAACTTTTACAATCCTTTGCGTCAAATGGCTGCCCTCTGGGCCAGTTTTCAAATGGCTCTGGCGGCCATGAACAGGATATCATTACTGCTTTCCTTCAGGAGCAACCTTGAGGTGGTCCATGAACCCGTTGTGGACACCAGCAACTCCTACATTGATTTCAGGGATGTTTCCTTCAGCTATCCCAATGGCAAGGAAGTTTTGCACAGGGTAAATTTCGATCTGAAAGCGGGAAAAACCTATGCTTTTGTAGGTCCTACCGGTGGAGGAAAAACCACCACTGCTTCACTGATTGCCCGATTATACGATGCCAGCTTGGGGACTGTATTGCTCGATGGCAGGGATATCAGATCATTTACCCCCTGTGAGCGGGCTGCAAAAATTGGATTCATTCTTCAGGATCCCCTGCTCTTTACAGGCACCGTCAGGGACAATATCGTTTACGGAAATACTGAGTGTGCAGGCTTGGATACAGGGCAACTGGAATCTGCCCTTCAGGATGCAAAACTGCTCAAGCTGCTGAAGCAGTTTGAGCAGGGACTGGACACACCCATCCAGATGAACGGCGATGGAATCAGCCTGGGGCAGAAACAGTTGATCGCTTTCATGCGGGCCATTCTGCGCAGGCCGGAGCTGTTGATACTGGATGAAGCCACCGCCAACATTGATACGGTGACAGAACAGCAGCTGGAAGAAATCCTGAAAAACCTTCCGGCATCCACCACGAAGGTCATCATCGCACATCGTCTGAACACCATTGAAA
>CBDTYO010000169.1:0-8639 GCA_965364615.1 uncultured Bacteroidia bacterium | reverse complement strand
GGCGGTGCCTATGACCAGCACCCCGATTTTCCCTTCCAGGTCGATCCAGCCATTTTTATTGGGCAACTTGATTTCTCCGGCCGAAAGCCATTGAATGAACTTATTCTGTTCCCACAGGCTGTAAGGTTCCTTTTTTCCCAACAGGTTCATGGCAAAACGCATGCTGGCGAACTCCCAGAGGCCGTTTTTTAGTTGCGGGGATCCTTTCATGACTCTTTTTAAAGCTGCCCTGCTGATCCACAATACCTGTACGGGCGATTCCGCAACCACAGTGGCAGTCCGGGGATGTCCCGTCAGAAATGCCATTTCCCCCAGTACATTCCCTCTTCCTACAGTTCCCATCAGGTTCCCCCTGATCTCAATCCGCACCTCACCGGCGACAATCATAAACAGGCCCGTGTCCTCAGCCTGTTCTTTCAATAATATGGCTCCCTGGCGGAATACCCTGATGCGGAAACCCCGGGCCACCCTCTTGAAATCCTTCTCACTGAGACTTGACAACCACGTCAATTGCCTGAGCATCTCAATGGATTTTTTTCTGTTCTCCAAAAGCGTTCTTGAATAAGATCTGCGCCTGAGAAAAATATAGGCAAGGATCCCGAGGAACAGGACAATGGGTATGATGACCACCAGGGGTGCAACAGCCATGATTTCACTCCTTCCTTTCTATATTACAGGTCCGGTTGAAAAAGATCCCCTGCAAAATATCTAAACTTCTGTTTATTCGGAAATTTCACCAATAAAAATCCGAAACAAGGCATATATAAGAAGAATTGCTTATGTTTAATTGCTCACTTTCGATCAAGGACCCATGTTGTTCTAACACCAGACCTATGAAAAGAAGATTTATCCTTGCGCTTTCGATCTCATTGTGTTCCCTGGGGCTCTTTGCCCAGGACTTTAAAGATTTCGAACGAACCCGGAAATCCATTCGTCCTGAAAGACCTTCCGCCTATCCGGCCCTGCTTGATAGCTACCACTTCTACGATCAACAGACTTCCTTGAAATCCGTTGCGGATCTGGGCACCTATTTGGACACGGCCCAGATTCAATTGTATATTCAGGAAGATCAATACCTGCCAATTTTTAACCAGGCACTTATCTACGATCTGAATGGCCGGATCATCCTGATGGAAACCATCATATTAAATGCCCAGACTTTCCTTTGGGAGAAAGACTCAAAAACTGAATACTCCTATGATGGCAATGGAAACATCAGCCAGGTGATCAATGAGGACTGGAATGCAGCCAATCAGTCATGGGTTCCAGCGGGTAAGACTGACTACAGCTACGATTCGAACGATAACCTGATTCAGATCATTGATTTTGAATGGAGTGTAAGTGGCAATCAGTTCATCAACTCCAGCAAAGTGGATAGGACCGTTGATGAATCCGGACTGGAAACAGAGGCCCTGATCTCCATATGGTCAACGCCTCCGGGGGAATGGGTGGATGTCTGGAAATACGAATACGATTATACGGTGAATGAATCCTTGCTGTTGGAAACCGAATATATGTGGGACGAGAATGCCATGGATTGGGTATTATCCTGGAAAGCCGAGTATACCTATAACGGGGATGATAAGCTATCAGTTACAGAAGAGTTTAACTGGGACAGTGACGCCACCTTGTGGACCAACTCATGGAAAACCAACCTTTTTTACGATGCCAATGGAAATGTGGATCGGCAGCTCGACAGTACCTATCTCGAATCATCGGGCATCTGGCAGGAACGGGGACTGGCAGAATATACCTATGACGATCTGTACAATCCCCTTACCGAGATCTATTCCCAATGGGACGAAGGTTCGGCGCAATTGGTCCTTAGCAGCAGGTATGAATATATATATGAAGACGGGATCTTGCTAACGGAGTTAATTGTCCCTCCCATAAGCTGGTTCGTGGCCGATTACCGTGAACAGATGGTCAGCAAACCCCTGGGTTACGTGAGCTACGATTACAACACGGAAACTTCCACCTTTGATCCCTATTACAGGGAGGGATACCTTTACAACGAACATTTCCCCACCCGTGTCCATGCATTCGAGACCCTTCCTTTCGCTTCCATATTTCCAAACCCGGCCCGGGAATACATCACTTTGGAATTTGAGGGAAAGTTCCATACAGTTTCCTTTGAGTTGTTTGATGTGACCGGCCGAAGGGTGCTGTTAAAACAGGTGTCAAATGGAGAAAGCCTGAACCTGGAAGGATTGCAAAAGGGCCTTTACCTGTATCGCATTTCTGAGAAGGAACAAGTTCAAACAGGCAAACTGATGAAAAAATAAAACTCATTATGGCATGGGGGCGGAGTTGACTTCCTGCCTGAGCGTGTCCACCGATAATTCAACTTGTTTTTCTGCGATGTAGCCTGAAGAACCATTGGGCAGTTCTACCCGGTATTGTTTTCCGGTCAGAGCCACCACCTTCACCATGGAATCCCTTATCAGTGTATCCAGCGATGTGCTGTTCCTGGCCGGGGAATTTTTTACCGCTACCCACTGCTTTGTCCTGACCATTTTACCCAGCCAAAGAGTATCACCGGAGATCCTGTTTGGGACCGTATCTGTTTCTGCTATAAAATGATAGGGATCGATGGGGCCACGGCTATATATGCCAAAATGGAGGTGGGGGGCGGTGGTTCTTGCATTTCCTGTGTTGCCCACGGTTCCGATCACCTGACCTGCCAATACTTGGTCGCCTTGTACCACCTCCTGGGTTTCCAGGTGGGCAAAATACATGTGCATGGACCGTTTTGAATCATACAACCAGACATACCTGCCCCCGATATCCCCTTCTCCCACCCGGGTCACGGAGGCATGGGAAGGCGCCAGCACCGGGGTGTGCCGGGGTGCGAAAATATCCACCCCATGGTGGTCGCGGGTACCCCCGTCCCTGGGATCGCCGAAAAAACTGGCAATGGCACGGCTGCTTTTGCCTTTTACAGGAAACCCAATGGATGGAATCTCCCGGATAATGACAACAAAACGCCCTCCCCTCAATAGTTCGGGTTGCAACCTTAAGGCATAGTAGGAATCCCGCCGGGGCTCAAATTCCAAACGATGTCCCTCTTCATCTGCAGTGGCTACGTGGATCCTCTGGGTAAGTGTATCATCCGTTTCCCGGAAAAGATCTGCGAATATCAGCATTGAATCGGCTGACTGAACCGAGATCTCCACCTCCACCCTTACTCCTCGTTTGACAAAAAACCGGTAAGCCCCTGCTTCGGCCATTCTGGAGTCCCAATAAAAGGCTTCTTCAAAGGGAAGGGAAACATCCACAGCGTCCTCCAGGGCCTGCTGACCAGCTTCGATCCAGTCGCGGCCCAGGGCCGTCAGGTGCAGATTTGCCTGCTCCAGGGAGTGGGCGTAAGCTTCATGGGCCGACCGGGGATAAAAGGCTTCGGGCACAATCTCTGTCTTACACCCTGCCAAAACAAAGAGAAGCAGGATCATTGGCAGGCGTCTTCCCCTTATCACACTCCTTTGCATCTGCTTACTTCTGTTTTTTAAACTGTTCAATGACTTTGATACTGACCCAGTAGATATCCCGGTTTTTTGTGTAGAAAATGTATTTCCCATCGGGCGAAACGGAGGCGCAGAAATCAGTTCCCGGTCCATTCACTTTTCCGCCCAGATTGTAGGCTTCCGTCCACTCCCCGGCTTCATCTTTGAAGGAAACATATAAATCCCCTTCACCACCAAAGCCATCTTTCCGGTAGACATCGAAAAGCAGGAACCGTTCATCGGGATCGATAAAAGGATGGATGCCGTTTGATGGCTTGTTGACTCCACCTCCCAGCCTGACCGGTGTTTGAAATCCATCTTCCTTTACGGCAAGCTTCACGATACCCCCTTCTCCCTGACCAGAGATATCCGTCAGGTAAATGGATCCATCGTGGGTGGAACTTACATACATCCCATCCACTGCGAACTGAGGGGTGCTCCAACCAGATTCCGTCCTGTCCATCACCCAGATCCCATAAGAAGCTTGATCCTCTCCGGGCTTGACCCTGGTGGTTCCAAAGTATAATCTTTTTCCATCCGGTGTGATGTGGGGCTCATTGTTCCAGCCTTCCCTGGAGAAATCTGCCGTATCCGGAGCGGTCCAGCCTTCCTTCTCCCACCTGCTTACCATGATTACATTCACGCCGCCTTCATCTGCCCTCCTGGTAAAATAGAATTCTTTCCCATCCGGAGAAAATGTACAGGAAAATTCAAAATGCTGATGGGTCGAGACGATGCCCGGGGCAAACAGTTTTGGGGTCAGCCCGGGAGGCTTTTCGCCAAAATAGGCTACATCGATTCCTGTGGATTCCCTGCCATTGAAGAGAAATGCCTGCGAGGTCTCATTCTTAAGATCTGATTCTCTGCCATAGATCAGGCTCAGATTTCGCGTGGCATTGTCATTTTGCGGGTTCAACTCCAGCGATTTTTCAAAATTCTTAATGGCCGATTCTGTGTCCCCTGTCCAGCCCTGCATTTCACCCAGGCTATCATACACATTCCAGGAACCTGGGAATGCCCGGACATTCATTTTGAATACGGCCAGGGCTTCCTCAAACTTTCTCTGCCGGGCCAATTGGTATCCCAGCACATTCATCTCATCTTCAAGAAGTACATACCGGGTGGTATCTGAGACCATTTTCTCAAAGGTCATTTGAGCCTCCTCTATCCCCTGGTCATCGAGGATTTTGCCGATGAGGATGGCTGCATTTTCCTTGCTACCCTGTGAGTATACAAGATTTGAAATCAGGAATAGCATACAACCAAGGGTGAATATTTTTTGGGAAAGTAAATGCTTCATTGTTTCTGATCCATTAGTTCCACTTCTGGTACTAATTTAGTTCAAATCTGAAGAATTACCTCCGAAAGGCGTGAACCAGCTTTCCCCTATCCGAAAATCAGGACTGCCAGCACCACAATGGCCATGCCTGTAAGTAAAGTGATTTTGCCGAGTCCTTTTACCTTTTTCATATTCGCTTCCGTATCTCCTTTCTTTGCCCGCCTCGAATATACGTCAGCCAAAACAACCCCCACGGTCAAGGTAAGAACCAGGAAAAGCTTGGCAATCAGCAGTGGCATGGAAGCCAGTCTGGCCCAGAAAGGAGTGATCAGGTAAAGACCCGACACGATGAGCATCGTCAGACCAATGTGCCCCATCGTTCTCATTGAAGAGGCATTAAGGGCAAATTTTTTTCCTTCTTCCTTCTTCATTTTTGACCCGGCCCTTCCCAGAAATAAAAATCCAAAGCTGGTTCCCAACGCCATGGACAGCCCCAGGAAATGGATCATTAGCATGGCTGTTCTCATGATGCTATGAGATTTTAGGTACCAGGAGTCGGCATCGATTCATGAAGCTCAATCTCACAGGCTGAATTCCAGTCCAGGTGCGGATGACCCTTCAGAAGTTCAGTCGCTTCCTCAAGGCTATTGGCTTGCAATATGGAATAACCGCAGACCTGACTACCGCTGGATTGGGACCTTCCGTCAGGTGTAAGCGTTAAGCCATTGGCCAATGGGGTGCCAAAATCCACCAGCTTGTCTCCACATTTCCGGGCCCAGGCCATCCAGGCCTCCATTCCCTTTTCCATTTCCTCCGGAGTGGACTCACCGGTTTGCTGCAGCAAGTCAATGGGAGCATGGTAGGTTACAATGAATTTTTTCATGATGCAAGTATAGGTTTCAAGTTTTTGCTTAACTGGTTTAACTCCGGTTGTACACATAATGTTCGCAGCGAACCCGGTGATTAACATATATTTATGACTTCCTGTTCAAAGAATATCCAAATTTCTTCCTTTTCTTTTAGAACTTTTTTACCCTTTGGATTGTGTGGCATTGATCATGAAATTCCCTAACTTGTTTTTGCGTCAAATCAACATTGAATCCATTGAGTTTTCTCCGGCGAAGGCTGGCCTATAAAGGCATTGAGGAGGCAAAGCTTCAACAAAAGGTGTCTTCTTGGTTCACAAATCTGGGAATCAGTGTTTTTGTGACCATCATGACCATTTTGGCCGCTTACCTTCAGGTACATTCCCTGGTACTCTTCGGCCTGTTGCTGCTGGCGGTCTATGTCCCCAGCATGATCATTCAAATTCTGTTCACCTTAAGACGCATGTGGTTTCCCCACCTGACGCACCATCTTCAGTTGGTGATAACTTTCTATATCATAGTGCGTCTTGGGGGCATTCATAACTGTGGGGGAATCATCCTGGCCGGATTGAGCATGGTGATCACCTCCATAAGTTTCAACAGCCACAGGTGGGCGATCTGGTATTTCTCCTTTTTTGTACTGGGCATCCTAACCGTGGCCATTATCCAGTTCAATCTGCAACTGCCGGCTGAAATGCCCCCCCGGATAAACCACCTCTTCTTTCTGATTAACACACTTACCATTACAGCTTATACCCTTGTTATTGTCCTGGTATACCTGGGCCAATTTACACGGATTGAGAAAGACAAAGCAGAACGTTTGAGAGAACTGGACGAGGCCAAGACAAAGCTCTATACCAATATAACTCATGAGTTCAGGACTCCGCTTACTGTGATCCTGGGAATGAGCGAACAAATCGAAGCGGAGCCGGAAAAGTGGCTAAAAAGGGGTTTGGAGAAAATTAAGAAAAACAGCCAGAACCTGCTCCACCTGGTGAACCAGATGTTGGACCTGGCCAGGCTGGAAGCAGGGGCTATGCCCTCAAGGATGATCCAGAATGATGTGATCAGATACCTCAGATTTCTGGCGGAATCCTTTCGCAGCTTGGCGGAACGAAACCAGATCCATCTGACTTTCCATTCAGAAAAGAAGTCCTTCCTGATGGATTACGATCCGGAAAAATTAGAAAGAATTGTTGCCAATCTTATCACCAACGCCATAAAATACAATAAGCCTGGGGGAGAAGTCAGCATAACACTCCGGATTAAATCGGGCCAGGGCGATTTCCTGGTAATCGAAGTAAGGGACTCGGGCCAGGGGATTCCAGAGGAACAGCTGGAGAGGATCTTTGATCGCTTCTACCGTGTCGAGGACAAAGGCTACCAGAAAGCTGGCGGATCCGGTCTCGGCCTGGCCATAACCAGGGAACTGGTGAGGCTCCTCAAAGGGGAAATTCGAGTGGAAAGTGAAATCCACAAGGGTTCTCTGTTTCGGATCGAACTTCCGGCTACCCGACGGGCCCCTCTTACTGATGGATCGGAGAAAGTGAAGGTTAGAAGGGGAAGTATTAATGAGTCGCATACACATAAGAAGAGCCATGCTCCCCCTGAGAATGAATCCCTGCCTATCCTGCTGATTGTGGAGGATAACCAGGATGTATCTGAATACCTTTTCTCGCTTCTGGAAAGGGAATATGCGATAGAAATTGCCGAAAATGGAAGGGCAGGATGGGAAAAGGCACTGAAACTGGTGCCAGACATCATTCTGACTGATGTCATGATGCCGGAGATGGATGGCATAGAGATGCTTGATCGGCTGAAAAAAGACATGCGCACCAGCCACATTCCTGTGATCATGCTTACCGCCAAGGCTGATATTGATTCCCGCCTGAAAGGATATGAGACTGGAGCAGAGGCCTACCTGCAAAAACCATTTAACAAGGATGAGCTTTTCATACGGCTCAGAAAGTTGGTTGAGTTGCGGAACGAACTCCGAAAAAGATATTCCTCCTTCATTCTTCCGGCACCCTCTGGTGAGAAACCATTGCAGCTGGAAGACAGCTTTATGCATAAACTTCATAAGGCCTTCAGGGAATACCTGGATGATGAAGAATTCGGCGTGGAGCAGCTTTGTGACATCATGGCCATGAGCCGCGCACAACTATACCGGAAATTCAGCGCCCTTACCGACCGCACCCTGATGGACTACCTGCTGTCTTTCCGTCTTCACCGGGCCATGGAATTGTTGCGGGATTCTGAGCTCAATGTCACCCAGGTTGCTTACCAGGTAGGGTTTAAGAACCTAAGCCATTTCAGTTCAAGATTCAGGGAAGAATACGGGTTCAACCCCAGCGAGGTGAAGCAAAATGCGACCTGACCCTCCGTTTGAGACTCCTGACAAAACATTTGAGACTCCCGGCAAAGCATGGACATGACCCTGCTTTTAATTTAGTTAAGTGAAAAACAAACCTTCACTTTAACTCAAAATCATGAAAACACTCCGTATTATTTCAACCGCATTTCTGATGGGGCTGCTGGTGGTCTCCTGTGAAAAAGAAAGCCTGGAACCTGTTCAGGATCTCTCCGATCAGAACACCGAATTCACTGTACCGGATATTCCGCAGGATATTGCTGTCCTCATGAGCGAAGAGGACGTAAGGCTCTTTAAGACCGGACCCGGGGAAATCTATCTGGAGGAATCCGCATTGAAGTCCACCCGCAAAAGAGGTGGCCGGTGGCATCCCGTACTGATGTTGCTAGAGTATAATTTACAGATCTGGCCGATGCCTTCCTGCAACACTTGGTCCGGCCCACCCTCCTTTCCCCTCACTTTCCAACCCATGGCTGCAGGCGGGAAAACCTGGGCAGATGGATCCTGGTTATTTACGCCAGTCCATTCGGAATACTATCCCATCTTCTGCTTCCCCGACTATGCCGGGCATGGACAGGGATTCCATGAGACAGCCCAGGGAACGTTGAGCCTGGTAGGAG
>CBDTYO010000168.1:0-8640 GCA_965364615.1 uncultured Bacteroidia bacterium | reverse complement strand
CAATATCGAACATGTGAGCTCCCCAGTCTGTGGTAAATCCTCCTCCCATCTCCTTGTACCAGCGCCAACCGCCCCAGAATTCCTCATCTCTCGGGGGATCCAGGCTGATGGGGGGATTCAGTTCCTTGTTGTAGTGAATATCTCCCGGCAGCGGTCCAAGCCACAGATCCCAGTTCAGGTCTTCGGGTACCTCTTCCGCAGGAAGGTCGTAGGGAGTGGGTGGGGCACCCACATAGGCATTTACCTGCTCAATCTGACCAAGTGATCCTCCCCCAACCAGTTTTACGGCGTGCCGGAAATTGGGATCGGAACGCTGCTGACTTCCGATGCCCACGATTCTGTTGGTACTTCGAACGGTTTTCACCAGTTCCTGACCTTCTTTTATGGTGAAGGTCATGGGCTTTTCAAGGTACACATCCTTGCCTGCCTTACAGGCTGCAATGGCCACAAGGGCATGCCAGTGATCAGGGACTGCCACCACCACCGCATCTATATCCTCTCTGGCCAGCAGTTCATTGTATTTTTCATACGTTTTCACCTCTACTTTTTCTGCCGTAAACATCGCAGCCGGCGACGACTTTCACTCCTTCGATATTGATAAAGGCGTTCAGCAGGAACATGGCCTGGCGGCCCAGACCAATGAAGCCCAGTGTGGTTTCCTTACCGGCAGGTGCTGGTTGTGTGCAGGAGGATAGACCTGGGATTATTGCAAGCCCTGCCATGCCTGTGGCAGTGGTCCCAATAAATCTTCTTCTGGAATAAGTGCTTTGACGGATCTTTTTCATTTGCTCAGTATTGTGTTAAGGATTTAATATTCAACAAATCCAAAAATAACAAGAGATCTTAAGGAAGAGATAAAATAGGCTCACTTTTATTCAACAATATCATATCAATCAGCCTTTTTTTATATTTACGTAAATATTTCCCCATGATTGACCCTTTTCAGTTCTCTTCACTGCCTGAAATCCTTTTTGGAGAAGGAGTACGAAACCAACTTGTGGATGCGGCAAAAAAAAGGGGCAAGCGGGTCTTGTTGCTGACTGGTTCTTCATCCATTCATAATTCAGGACACGGCGAGGAGATCATTTCAGGGTTGAAAGCGGCCGGACTGCTCATGGATCATGAAATCATTGCCCACGAACCCTCACCTTCTTTGATTGATCGCATTGTAGATCAGCAAAAGGGGTCTGGGGTGGATGTGGTGGTGGCTGTGGGCGGGGGGAGCGTCATGGATGCGGGCAAGGCAGTATCAGCCATGATCCCGGTGGATGGGAGCATTAGGGATTACCTGGAAGGAGTGGGTGAGAAGAAGCACCCGGGCGATAAAATACCCTTCATTGCTGTACCGACTACCTCAGGTACGGGGAGTGAAATGACAAAGAATGCAGTGATTTCTGAAGTGGGTGAACAAGGCTTCAAAAAATCCCTCCGGCACAATAATTTCATACCCGAACTGGCCATCATTGATCCTGAAATGATGCTGAGCTGTCCGGCCGGTCTTACGGCGGCAGCGGGAATGGATGCTTTCACCCAGCTTCTGGAGTCTTATGTTTCCATTCAGGCCAACCCCATGACCGATGCCCTGGCTCTTCAGGGTCTGAAGCAAATTAAGAAGTATTTGCTCAGGGCCTATCTGGAAGGCGAACAAAACATTGAGGCACGAGCTGGCATGGCACTGGCTGCCATGTTCTCCGGCATTACCTTGTCTCATGCAGGATTGGGACTGGTGCATGGTTTTGCATCCCCCCTGGGAGGCTTTTACCATATTCCTCATGGCGTGGCCAGTGGTTCAATGATGGCTCCCGTATTCGCCCGTACCATCGATAACCTTCTGGATCACAAGGAGCATCCAGCCATTCAAAAACTCTTGATAGTCAGCAAAGTATTTGCAGATTTCAAATACAAAAAAGACATGGAATACCTGCAGGCTTTCAAGGAGAAACTGATACACATCACCAAGCTACTGGAGGTGCCCCTCTTATCTGCATACGGACTCAGTGAAGAAGGGATTCAGAAAGTGGTGGAGCGTACCTCCCACAAATGTCATCCTGTAAAACTCACTTCGGATCAGATGGCGGATGCCCTAAGGAGCAGGATCTGATGTTTCGCTGCTGATGCTGATCGACTTTACACACGTGGCATCGACGGTAAAATAATATTCAGTGATGTGCTTCTCATCCAGGGTATTGAAGGCTGATCCTGAAAGGTGCCGGTCAAAATCATGTGTGCACCACACATCCTCATTGATAAAAGGATTGAGTGCCGGATCATAATTGATGGTGGTACCGTCCTGGTAGAACTTGATGGGATCTTCCCCATGATCCTTGAGATAGACGATCAGGCTGTCATAGTAGAAAGAAAAGTATGCAAATCCATCCAGGCAGTCGCAATTGATGGAATAGAATTCATCTGACCCCCCTGGTTGAATCCATTCCCCGTTGGTAAAATCCGAGGAGTAAGGAAGGGCATAGATGGGGGAGGTGGTCCCATTTTTAATGGAGATCCAGGTAAGTTCGTCGTTATTGCAGCCGGCCAGGATAAATACCAGTATAGCAACTATGATTCCTCTCATCTACAAGCCTTTAGTTAGGTCAATTCCTGTATTTGATAAGAATAAGCGGATGGCAATGGCGAGCAGGATAATTCCGAAGAATTTCCTCAGAATGTGTAGTCCATTTGGTCCGAGTACTCTTTCAAAAAAGGTTGTGAGCCTGAGCACAAGATACACAATTATCATATTTAACGACAAAGCGACCAGAATATTGATCGTTTCATATTCGGCCCTGAGGGACAAAAGTGTAGTGATTGACCCTGCCCCGGCTATGAGTGGAAATGCAATGGGCACAATGGCCCCGCTGCCTCCCCCTCCTTCCGATTCATGCTTGAATAACTGCACCCCAAGGACCATCTCCAGCCCCATCAGGAGCAATATGATGGAACCTGCGATGGCAAAGGATGAGATGTCCACTCCAAAGATGCCCAGCAGAGGCTCTCCGATGAACAGGAAGAGAAGCATGATGGCAAAGGCTACAATGGTGGTTTTCGCGGGGTAGAGTTTCCCTGTTTTTACCTTAATATCCAGGATGATAGGTGTTGAGCCCAGGATATCGATGATGGCGAAGAGTACCATGAATGCTGCTAATATTTCCAGGAAATTGAGATGCATAACTTGCAACGGTTTGCTTTTGGGATTGCAAATATGCTATCTTTTCACGGGAAATCCATTCCCCATGGAGGTTTTCATTGCTCCTACCTACTCTTAAACATATATTTTATGTAAGATATATGCCTTGGCGGGGTAAAAGCTGATCAGGGCAACACAAAAAAAAAATACTTCCGCTATGGTTTGATGGTACAGCCAATGGCTTTGGTGGACGACGGATCGGGTTTATCCCCTGCCAGGACGGATTTGATGGCATCTTCCAGATATTTTTTGGTCACGGCACTGGCCTCCATGGCATTGTCGTCGATGGCCCCTATATAGGCTACATGGAAACTGTTCCCGGCTTTTTCCAGCAGATAAATGTGCGGGGTTCTCGTGGCCCCATATGCCTGATACACTTTTTGGTCATCGACCAGGTAAGGGAACGGATAGCTTTTCTCCTGGGCCCTTGCTTTCATCTTATCGTAGCTGTCTTCAGGAGATACAGCCGGATTATTGGGGTTGATGGCCACCACTGGAAAGCCCATGCCGGCATATTTCTTATGTAAATCAATGATGCGCTGCTCATAGGCTTTGGCAAAGGGACAAGGGTTGCAAGTAAAGACCACAATGACCCCCTTGTGGGAGCTGTAATCGGATAGCGCAACAGTCGTCCCATCCACGTTTTTCAGTGAAAAAGAAACAGCTTTGTCTCCGGGTTTGAGACCTCCATGCACCAGGATCAGTGCCAAAAGGGACAATACGGATGTCAGAATTACTCGTTTCATATTACAGGTGTATTTGATGTAGATGTTTGATTAGTTCATTGTATGTACATTCTTTCTCCAGGAACAGTCTGCGATTTTCCCGGTATATCAACGTGGCAGGGATCGCTCCGCTCCATGAAGGGTCTACCCGGTCGATCCATGCATTGTAGTCGGTATCGGTCATGAGTTTCACCTCTGCACTGATGCCTTTTTCCTCCAGGAAAGGAATCACACGTCTGTCCAACTGGTTGGGAAAATCCAGCGAAACCAGGATCACCTTCAGCTTCTGGTTCCTGTACTGCTGGTGAAGCTTTTCAAAATACCCGATTTCCTTAACACAGGGAGAACACCAGGTGGCCCAGAAGTTTATCACATACGTAGTATCGTCAGCTTGGGTGGTCAGGGATATAAGTTCTTCTGCATCAATAGCACTGACTGTCTGACCTGCGACTTTAATAAGCGGCAGAATCAGGAGGAAAGCGATGATTACCTGCAGTTTCATACCCATTTAAACAGCAGGGTGGGAATTTTGTTTGCTTTTTAAGCCTCTATTTAAACAATATCAGGATTGCGTTGTAATTAATCATATCACCAACACCTATTCCAAGATGACACATGTTGCTTTTTCAGAATTGAATATTTGGGCCATACTGGTGGCAGCCGTTCTAAACATGGTGATTGGAGCCGTCTGGTATTCAAGACCATTGTTCGGGAACCATTGGATGACTTACCTTGGGTTCGGTGAAGATACGCCCAATGCTTCTACATGGACCTATATCGTAGTTTTTCTACTGGGCCTTATCATTGCCGTATTGATGGCCATGTTCCTGCAGGGGGCTGACGGAGCCAAGGAAGGTCTTTTATATGGGGCTATCATTGGACTGGGATTGGTAATACCCACCATGCTTACCCACTACCCATTACGCATTAACCTTTAACCTTTTACACATGGCTTTTACCTTACAAATTGGCGATGCCGCCCCGGATTTCACACTCCCGGCCACCGATGGAAATACTTATTCACTGGCCGACTTCAACGACGACTTCCTGGTGGTCTTTTTCACCTGCAATCACTGTCCTTATGTGATAAATTCTGATGAAATTACGCGATCAACCGTGGAGAAATACACTCCCAAAGGAGTCAGGTTTGTGGGGATCAATTCCAACAGTGCCAGGACCTACCAGGAGGATGACTTTCCGCACATGGTGAATCGCATGGAGGAGCATGGCTTTCCATGGCTCTACCTCCATGATGAAAGCCAGGAAATTGCGCTGGCTTACGGGGCTCTGCGAACCCCTCATTTCTTTGTGTTTGACCAGGATCGCAAACTGGTATATACCGGCAGGGGAGTGGATCAGCCCAGGGATCCTTCCAGGATCACTGTCAATGACCTGGAAAGGGCTTTGGATGAGCTGATTTCCGGCAAGTCCGTGTCGGTGACGGTGACCAATCCCATTGGTTGCAATGTAAAGTGGGATGGTAAAGATAAACACTGGATGCCGGCAGATGCCTGTGACCTGACCTGATCAGGCCAAATAGGCTTTTCGTATCTGCTTCTTTCCCAAGTGTATGCGGCTTTTAACCGTGCCGATGGGAATGTTCATCTTCTGGGCGATTTCTTTGTAGGAAAAACCTGCCAGAAATAGCATGATCGGTTTTTCATAGGCACCCGGGAGCATCCTGATGATCTCATGGAGCTCTTTATTGATCAACTGTTCATCTGGCATACCCTCTGAGCCCTCTCCAGATTTGATCGCATGGTTATACAATTCGTCCGTATCGTGGATGAGTTGTCTGAAGTGGCTGCTGCGCAGGTAATTGATATAGGTGTTTTTCAGTATCGTATAGAGCCAGGCCCTGATGTGATCGTTATTGTGAAGCCGGTTGCGATTTTTCAGGGCTTTGAAACTGGTTTCCTGAACGAGGTCCAGGGCGTCTTCCCGGTCCTCTGTCAGCTGCAGGGCGTAGTAATACAGCTGCTCTTGCAGTTTGATCAGATCATAGGTAAAATAATCTGCATCGAAACCATTTTCTCCGACATCCATGGTCTGAGATAGTTAGGCTCAAGTAAATTACAAAAAATTGCAATACGATTCAACTTGCTAATCCGGAATAGTTTTCTCAATTTTAAGAGTATCTAGGAATCATTGAATTTCACCTAAAACTTCAAAACAATGAAACAAGGAATTTCATATCTGCTGGCAGCAGCTTTGCTGACCATTTCTTTTGGCCATGGATTGTTCGGGCAGAATACTCTGAGCGATCAGGAGAAGAAAGAAGGTTTTGTGCTGCTTTTTGACGGCTCCACCCATGAGGGCTGGCGGGGTTACAAGAAAGATGTATTTCCCGACAGGTGGGTCATAGAGGAGGGCACCCTTTATTTCAACCCTGAGGCAGAAGGGACAAGGGGAGATATCATTTACGACAAGATGTTCTCCAACTTCCACCTGAAGATCGATTGGAAGATCGAAGAAGGAGGCAACTCCGGAATTTTTTACCTGGGGGCAGAAAACGATCAGTTCAGGGCCATTTACGCCACGGCTCCTGAAATGCAGGTCCTTGACAATGAGAGGCATCCGGATGCCAAGCTGGGCATAAATGGCAATCGCAAATCCGGTTCACTTTACGACCTCATCCCTGCTGAACCCCAAAACTTCAAAGGGGCGGGAGAGTGGAACACCGCGGAAGTAATCATCAGGAACGGTCATGTGATCCATATGCAGAATGGAGCGGTAGTCGTTGAGTATGACCATGGAAATCAGATGTGGGAGGCACTTGTGGCCGGATCCAAATTCCCCGGAATCAATCCCGATTGGGCAAATCTCCAAAAGCAAGGGTATATTGGCCTGCAGGATCATGGCAACCATGTGTGGTTCAGGAACATCAAGATCAAAGAACTTTAAAATGAAAACGATGCAAAACAGAAGAACTTTTATGAAAAGTGCAGCCCTGGCTGCAGCAGCCATTTCCAGCCCGCAGCTAATCCATGCTGGCGAAAAACGCACAGGTCCGGTCATTCAGAACGCTGAGGAAGAGTTGTTCTTTGACATATCACTGGCCCAGTGGTCCCTGAACACCAAGTTTCGGGGAAGTGGCAAAGAGATGGAAAACCTGGATTTCCCAGCCTATGCCAAGAGCAAGTTTGACATCCACGCCGTGGAATATGTGGACCAGTTCTTTCCCTCGGCAGATAAGGAGTATATCAAGGAGCTCCTGAAACGTACAGATGACGAGGGGGTAAAGAATGTATTGATCATGGTCGACACGGCCGGTGCCCTGGGGGATCTGGATGAAGAAACACGCAAAGCTTCTGTGGAAAAACACTACCAGTGGGTGGAAGCTGCCGAGATGCTGGGTTGTCATGCCATCCGGGTGAATGCCCGTGGCAGGGGATCCGATCTGGATGTGGCCCATGCCACCACCAAAAGCCTGATTACCTTGAGTCGGTTTGCGGCCGATTACGGGATCAGTGTGATCGTGGAAAACCATGGGGGACCATCCTCCAGGCCTCCCTGGCTGACTTCGGTGATCCGCAATACGGGCATGATCAATTGCGGGGTGCTTCCCGATTTTGGAAATTTCATCATAGACAGGAGGCCCGGCGGGGAAAGGTACGACCTTTACCAGGGCATGAAGGAAATGATGCCCCTGGCCAAGGGAGTAAGTGCCAAATCCCATAATTTCGATGAGGAAGGCAATGAGGTGGATAAGGACTTTTACAGGATCTTGAGGATCGTCAAGGATTCCGGATTCCGGGGGTATATTGGCATTGAATATGAGGGCAGGGACCTGAGTAAGGATGAAGGTGTGATGGCCACCAAGAACCTGTTGGTCAAGGCAGGCAGGGTGGTGACCAAGGACGAAGATCTGGAGACCTGATTACCTGTTCTTCAGGTATACCTCGATATTGCGGGCCACCTTTTCCACGAGCAGTTCTCTGGACTCTTTTGAGGCCCAGGCCATGTGGGGAGTGATCAGGATCTTTTCTTTATCAAACAGTTTCAGCATGGGGTTGTCGGCGTTGATGGGTTCCTTTTCCATCACGTCGATGCCTGCTGCTCCGATGACGTTTTCGTTGAGCGCCCTGGCCAGGTCATTTTCGTTAATGATTCCGCCCCGGCCCAGGTTCAGCAGGATCGCACAGGGCCTCATCAGTTTCATTTTCTGATAGGTGATCAGATTGCGGGTCTGGGTATTCAGCGGAGCATGAATGGATACCACATCCGAGCTTTTCAGCAGGTCGTCCAGCTCAAATCGCTTGTAGGAGATGTGGTTGTTGCGTCCCGTGGTCGAATAAAAAATCACTTCCATTCCAAAGGATTCAGCGATTCGAGCAACCTGCCTGCCAATGGTCCCCAGACCAATAATCCCCATTCTTTTCCCCTTGAGCTCCCAGAATGGCTCATTGTGGTGGGTAAAGGAAGAAGATCTCGAATAGGCTCCGCTTTTTACATAGGTGTCGTAGTAATAGGGCTTGTTCACCAGGTATAGCAGCATGGTGAAAGTGAGTTGTGCCACTGAATCGGTGGAATAGCCAGCCACATTTTTAACCTCAATCCCGTTGTTCTCGGTGTAGTTCAAATCCACGTTGTTGATGCCTGTGGCAGCCACACAGATCAATTTCAGGTCTGGAAGCTGCTTCATGATGGCTTCCGTCATCTGAACCTTATTTAAATTGACGATTTCCTTGCCTTTGCACCTTTCCAGCACCTGCTCAGGTCCGGTAGATT
>CBDTYO010000167.1:0-8711 GCA_965364615.1 uncultured Bacteroidia bacterium | reverse complement strand
CTTAAGGCACTTGATCTGATCCGCTTCGGAGTCAACCACCTGGGTCATTTTGCCCTTTCGGCCCGGCTGTGGAAAGCCCTTTCCGGGACCACGGGATCCAGGTTGATTCAGGTGAGCAGCCTGGCCCACAAAATGGGCAGGATACGTTTCGAGGACATTCACTGGGAAAAGGAATACAGCAAGTGGGGGGCCTATGGAATGAGCAAACTGGCCAACTTGTTGTTCATCCATGCCCTGGCTGGCAGGATCAACCGTTCCCAGGGCAAGGTGATCGCTGCCGCTGCGCATCCCGGATATGCCAGTACGGAACTGCAGGCAAAGGGAGCCAAAATGAAAGGATCCAAAACGGGGGCCAGTTTGTTCGAGCTGGCCAACAGGATTTTTGCCCAATCAGCTGCCAAAGGTGCCCTGCCTACCCTGTATGCTGCCACGGCCGGGGACGTGCAACAGGGAGCCTATTACGGACCGCAGGGATTCATGCACATGCGGGGCAGGCCCGGACTGGACCGGCCGGCGCAGAAGCTTATGTCCGATCAGGTGGCAGAGGATCTCTGGAAGCTTTCAGAGTCGCTCACCGGCACTGCATTCAAGCCCTGATCCAAAGGTTCTCCATGGCACAGTATTTGTGTTGGTGAAGCTGTATCTAATGGACAAGGCGATGACTAAAATAAGCATATCCCTGTGGATTTTATCCCTGGTTATTCTGTCAGGATGCGGTTCTTCCGTGCGCATCTATTCCGACATGGACGAAAACGGGAGGTTTGATCAGTATTCCACCTATGACTTCCTGGAATTTTCTGAGGGCAATAAAAAATCCATCTCTGGCATGGAACTGGAAAGGATCAGGGTGGCATTTGCCAGGGAACTGGAAAAACGGGGACTGCAGTTCGCAGAGAAAAACGGGGATATCTCCGTACAGATCACCGTATATCACAGGGAGGCTTCCACAGGCTCATATCATTACCCAAGCAGGTACAATTATCTGGAACGGGCCCTGGCCATCGATCTGTATGACAATCAGACCCGTAAGCATGTATGGCATTGTGCTGCGGTGGGCGAATTGGAATACGATCCCCAGAAGCGTGCCTCAGGATTGCCCGAGGTGGTGGCTCAGATCTTTGAAGAATATCCCATACGGATGGCCATGAAATAGAAGGGCCGAAGCCACGACTACTCTTCTTTTTTCCGGGGGGAAATTCTGAGATCACGTTTGACAAAGCCTATGAAATCACGATTGAGCTTCCGGCTTTCCTCCCTGGGCATTTTCAACATCCTTCTGAGCAAACGGTTATCCATTAGCTCGGTGATCAAGAACAGTTCGCAAAGGGTGATGTACAGATCCTTCAGGTCGAAGGTATACAGTGGCTTGATGGTTACATAATCGAGCGATCCGCCCCAGAAAGCATTGTCTGCCAGATTGGCCAGCAGGCCTGCCAGGAAGAAGTGAACGAAAGCATTGATCCAGAAACTGTTCCTTTTCCTCGCCACATAAAACCTCCACACTTCAATAAAAACAAATCCCACCAGACTGAAAAGAATGATGTTCAGAACATGGGGGACCCTGTTTATGTTCAGCAGGACCCACAGGTAGGAACCCCGGGTGTTGTGGGTAGGTTCGATATAAAACACCGGTTCGATCAGTGACAGGGAGAGCGATTCCCAATCGGTGGAAAAGAGGTAGATCTTGATCAGCTGGTCAGCGAGGACGGCTGCGCATAAAAATATCCAGTTGATGCCCTTCTTCACCCGGAAAATGGTTTCGAGGAAGGTGGCCAGGGCGGCGACAGCCCCCAGAAAAAGGGCAGGCAGCAGGAAGAGTTTCCAGAGGTAATGGAAGCTGCTTACCTTTTCCGCCAGGGCATATACAACCATGACCAGCATCCAGATCAAAACAAAAAGACCGATATTCCTGAAGTATTTCCGGGCCATGGGCGGCTTTATTTGCGCCCTCGAAAATAGTCAAATTTGGATTAATAGAAATCTTTGCTTTAATTTGAACACAGATTCAGGCAACGATGACATTGATTCGCACAAGCTGGTGGTGGCAGTCCCTTTTCCGAAAGACCGGAGTTTAGGAAGAGCCCCATTGTGCCATACAATATTCAAGGCTTCCGCTTCGGCGGAAGCCTTTTTTTGTACATAACAATATGGAAAGCATGAAAAAAATTCCCGTAAGAATAGTCCAGCGAAAGATCCTGGCCGACATCATCACTCCGGTAAGTATCTATTTGAAAGTGAGGGATATATACCCCAACTCCCTTTTGCTCGAGAGTTCCGACTATCACAGCAAGGAGAATTCCTTTTCCTTCATTTGCATGGATCCTGTGGCGGAATTCCTGGTCCACCACAATCAGGTGCAAATCGGCCTTCCCGGGCAGGAACCCAGGGTGGAGCAGCTGAGTCCGGAACTGGGTGTGGTGGAACACCTGGATCGTTTCACAAATGCTTTTGAGATCACCAATCAGTTAGAGGGCATGATGGTGGATGGAGTTTTCGGTTACGCCACCTTTGATGCGGTGCAGTATTTTGAGGACATCCGTTTCCAGGCAAGCATGCCCGAGAAGGAAGATATCCCTGAAGTTCGTTATAATTTTTTCAGGTTTGTCCTGGCCATCAATCACCTGACCAATGAACTCCTGCTCTTTGAAAACATAGTCAATGGAGGCAGCAGTGAAATAGATGGGGTGACTTCCTTGCTCCACAACAGGAACATTGCCACTTACCAGTTTGATATTTCCGGGAAGGAGGCTTCCAACCTCTCGGACGAGGATTTCCGCAAGATGGTGAGCAAAGGCAAGGAGCATTGTTACCGCGGGGATGTATTCCAGGTGGTGCTGTCCAGGCAGTATAGCCAGGAATTTACAGGAGATGAGTTCAATGTTTACCGGGCCCTCCGTTCCATCAACCCCTCTCCATACCTGTTCTATTTTGATTATGGTTCGTACAGGCTTTTCGGATCTTCGCCAGAGGCTCAGATCGAAGTCAAGGGCGGGAAGGCCTACATCAATCCCATCGCCGGAACTTTCAGGCGCACGGGTAACGACCGGGAGGATCAGGAGCTGGCCAAAAAGCTGGCAGAGGACGACAAGGAGAACGCTGAACATGTGATGCTGGTCGATCTGGCCAGAAACGACCTCAGCCGGACCACCGAGAAAGTGACCGTGGAAGATTACCGGGAGATACAGTTTTACTCCCATGTGATTCATATGGTATCAAAGGTATCGGGCATCCTGCCCCCCCATACAAACACCATCCGGATCCTGGCAGAGTCTTTCCCCGCAGGAACCCTCTCGGGGGCACCCAAATACAGGGCCATGGAACTGATCGATCAATATGAGGGCAAACGCCGTGGCTTTTATGGGGGAACCATTGGCTTTATCAGATTTAACGGGGATATCAATCATGCCATTATGATCCGGTCTTTTCTTTCCCGTGATCACACGCTTTACTACCAGGCTGGCGCAGGCATAGTGTCTGAATCCACGGAAGAAGGTGAATTGCAGGAGGTGAATAATAAACTGGCAGCCTTGAAATCGGCCATCGCCCTGGCTCGAAACATGAACAGAGCAAACTGAACGAAGCATGAAGATATTGGTTATAGATAATTATGATTCTTTCACCTACAATTTGGTCCAATACATCGAACGGGTATTGAAAGCCCCTGTGGATGTAAGACGAAACGACCAGATATCCCTGAAAGAAGTCGCGGACTATGATAAGCTATTGATCAGTCCCGGACCAGGAATTCCCCTGGAGGCCGGTATCACCCTGGATGTGATCAGGGAATACGGATCCTCCAAAAGCATATTGGGGGTGTGCCTGGGACACCAGGCCATTGCCGAAGCCTATGGAGGATCCATCATCAACCTCACAACGGTCTACCACGGAGTCACAGGCCAGATGAAGCAAGTGGTGGAGGGTGATTATCTGTTTGAGGGAGTGCCCCTGGAATTTGATGCGGGCCGGTATCACTCCTGGGTGGTGGAGCCATCCACCCTGCCCGGGGAGCTGGAAATCACCGTGGAGAATAATGAGGGTTATATCATGGCCATCCGGCATCGCAGGCATGATGTCAGGGGGGTGCAGTTCCATCCCGAATCGGTCCTGACCGAATACGGAGGCAAGATGATATTGAACTGGATCAAGCATTAACACATACGAAGCGAGTCAATATGATGAAAGAAACCTTACAATACCTGTTCGACCACCGGACCCTGGGGAAGGACGATGCCAAAGAGATCCTTCGGAACATGGCAGAAGGAAAGTACAACGATGCTGAGATCGCCGCATTTATCTCGGTCTACCTCATGCGCAGCATTACAGTAGAGGAGCTGGCAGGCTTCAGGGATGCTTTGCTCGAGTTGTGCACCCCGGTGGACCTGTCCGACTTCAATACCATTGATGTGTGTGGAACAGGGGGAGACGAGAAGAACACCTTCAACATCTCCACCCTTACCTCCTTTGTGGTGGCCGGGACAGGTGAAAAGGTGTCCAAACATGGAAACTACAGTGTCTCATCAGCCTGTGGATCCTCCAATGTGCTGGAGTATTTCGGATATTCCTTTACTTCTGATTCCGATCGCTTGCGGCGTGAACTGGACCACTTTAACATTTGTTTCCTGCATGCACCTCTCTTCAATCCGGCCATGAAAAACGTGGCTCCGGTGCGCAGGAGCCTTCGCATCAAGACCTTCTTTAATATGCTTGGTCCGATGGTAAATCCCTCCTTTCCCCGGAATCAGATGGTGGGCGTATTCAGCCTGGATGTGGCCAGGCTTTACCACTACCTCTACCAGGAAACAGACAAACAGTTTTGCATCATTCATTCGCTGGATGGTTATGATGAAATTTCCCTGACCGGGAATTTCAGGGCCATGACGCGTCAGACCGAAAGGACTTTCCATCCCGAAGAACTGGGTCTCTCTCCGGTGAATCCCGCTGATATTTACGGGGGATCAACGGTGGAAGAGGCGGCTGGCGTTTTTCTGAGCATTCTGGAAGGAAAGGGGACCCAGGCACAGAATGACGTGGTGGTGGCCAACGCGGCCCTGGCCCTTTACTGCATGGATGAATCACAGGGGCTGGACCAGTGCCTTGACCGGGCCAGGGAGTCCCTTGCATCGGGATCCGCCCTGAGGACCTTTTCCAAGCTGGTAAAAAGCAAATAGCATGAATATCCTGGATAGAATAGTGGAGCAGAAAAGGTTGGAGGTGCTTGACAGCAAACGAAAGCATCCCCTTTCCAGCCTCCATTCCGCTCCCTTTTACCGGAGAAGGACCAATGAGATTTTGCTTTCACCCAAAGCAGGGAAAGCCGGGATTATTGCAGAATTTAAACGCCGGTCCCCTTCCCGGGGAGATATCAACCTGCATGCCGATCCAGTGGAGGTAGCCAGGGCGTATGCAGCTGCCGGAGTGGCGGCCATGAGCATACTGACGGATCCATTCTTCTTTGGCGGATCACTCAATGATCTGCAACGGGTGAGGGAATCCATGCCTGATCTGGTCCTGTTGAGAAAAGATTTCATCATCGATCCCTATCAACTTCACGAATCCAGCGCTTACGGGGCTGATGTGGTCCTGCTGATTGCCTCCGTTCTGGCACCCGGTGAAGTGGAGGAACTGGCCCTGGAGGCGGCATGCCTGGGGCTCCATGTATTGTTTGAGGTCCACGAGGCTGCGGAACTGGAAAAACACCACCCATCCATTAAATATGTGGGGGTAAACAACAGGGATCTGAAAACATTTCAGGTGGATACGGCCAGGAGCCTGGAGCTGATCGGGCAACTGCCTCGAGGAGTGGTGCCTGTATCTGAAAGCGGACTGATCGATCCCGGTGTGATCAGGACACTTTTCGCTGCGGGCTACCGCTTATTTCTTTTGGGGGAGGCCTTTATGAAGGAGAATGATCCTGGGATAGCCTGTAAAAAAATACTGGAGCAATTATGAAGATCAAGATATGCGGCATGCGATCGCCCCGGAACCTGGAACAGATTTGCACGCTGTCGCCCGATTTTGTGGGTTTCATATTCTACCCGGGATCAAAGCGTTTTGTGGGGACATCCCCGGATCCTTCCCTTTTTCAGATTCCGGGTCCGGAAATCCAGAAAGTAGGAGTATTTGTGAATGAAAGACTTACCGCCTTGTTACACCGTTTTGAAACACACCAGCTACAGTATGTGCAATTGCACGGAGATGAATCTCCCGAATATTGCCGGAGGCTTTCCCAGGCAGGTATCCCTGTGATCAAGGCCCTGGATGCCAATACAGCCTTGGCCAGGCTGGAGGAATACCGGGATCAGGTGAGCTATTGTCTCTTTGATACCCCTGGCCCGGGACGTGGCGGGACGGGACAAAAGTTTGACTGGGGTCTTCTGGAAAAGATCCCGGTTGCTGTTCCTTTTTTGCTTGGCGGCGGAATCGGCCCGGAAGATGCCGGAGCTTTGCTGGCGCTGGATCATGCAGGATTGCGCGGCGTGGATGTCAACAGTCGTTTTGAGGTTTCACCTGGAGTAAAAGATGTGGAGAAGTTAAAGGAGTTTATGGCGAAATTTAATACAGCATAACATGGGCTATAACGTGGATGATCAGGGATATTACGGGGAGTTTGGAGGTGCCTTCATTCCCGAAATGCTCTATCCCAATGTGAAGGAACTGGAAGAAAGATACCTGGAGATCACCAGGTCCGATGGGTTTCAAAAAGAATTCAGGGGCTTGTTGAAAGATTATGCGGGACGACCCACGCCCTTGTTTGAGGCCAGGCGCCTGTCGGCCCATTTCGGGACCCGTATCTACCTGAAGAGGGAGGACCTGAATCATACGGGCGCCCACAAGATCAACAATACCATCGGTCAGATTCTGCTGGCCCGGCATTTGGGAAAAAACAGGATCATCGCAGAAACCGGCGCTGGACAGCATGGAGTGGCCACAGCCACGGTATGCGCCCTGTTCGGCATGCACTGTGTGGTGTATATGGGTGCGCTGGATGTGGAGCGTCAGGCTCCCAATGTGAAGAAGATGAAAATGTTAGGTGCCGAAGTGGTGCCCGTTCACAGCGGCAATCAAACCTTGAAGGATGCCACCAATGAGGCCATCAGGGACTGGATCAAACACCCGGTCGACACGCACTACATCATTGGTTCTGTGGTGGGGCCACATCCTTATCCCGACATGGTGACAAGGTTCCAATCGGTCATATCCGAAGAGATCAGGGTACAGCTGGAGGAACATACCGGCCGCAACTACCCGGACTATTTGGTGGCCTGTGTGGGAGGAGGCAGCAACGCAGCTGGAGCCTATTACCATTACCTGGAGGATGAAAGGGTCAGTTTGATCTCAGCAGAGGCAGCGGGCCTGGGGGTGGAAAGCGGCAAGACAGCGGCCACCTCCCTGCTGGGCAGCAGCGGGATCATACATGGCAGCCGAACCCTGCTCATGCAGGACGAAGATGGCCAGATTGAGGAACCATATTCTGTTTCGGCCGGACTCGATTATCCCGGTGTGGGTCCCCTACATGCCTGGCTGGCCAGGTCTGGCAGGGCCAGGGTTTTTGCACTCACCGATGACGAAGCGCTTCAGGCTGCCCTTCTGTGCTCCAGGAAGGAGGGCATCATACCGGCCCTGGAAACGGCCCATGCACTGGCAGCCCTGGAAAAAATCACTCCCGGACCGGACCAGGTGGTGGTGGTGAACCTTTCCGGCCGTGGCGACAAGGACATGGAAACCTATATCGATAAATTGGGCATGTAAGATGAACAGGATAGACCAACTATTTCAGGAGAAACAAGGAGAAATTCTCTCCGTATATTTCACGGCGGGTTATCCCGAACTGGGCGATACGGTGCCGCTGCTTGAGGCCCTTCAGAAGCATGGGGTTGATTTGGTGGAGATAGGAATGCCCTTTTCCGATCCCCTGGCGGACGGACCTGTGATCCAGCAGAGCAGCCAAACCGCCTTAGAGAATGGCATGACCCTGGACGTGCTGTTCAAACAACTTGAAGGCATCCGCTCAAGCATCACAATGCCCCTGGTTTTGATGGGATATGTAAATCCCGTGCTCAAGATGGGTGTGGAAAAATTCCTGATCAGGTGCCATGAAACAGGCATCGATGGAGTGATTCTTCCCGATCTTCCCCCGGATACCTATGAAGCCAGCTACCTTGAGCTTTTCAGGTCCTACGGCATCCATCATTCCCTGTTGATCACCCCGCATACCCATGAGGAAAGGATCCGGAAGATCGCCAGCCTGTCCGGGGGCTTTCTCTACCTGGTGGCTGATGCAGCTACCACGGGGGCGCGGAACACCCTGGAAGATCACCAGGTGGAATATTTTCGACGCATCCGGGACATGGGCCTTGGGCTCCCCGGACTTGTGGGTTTTGGCATTTCCAACCGGGAGACTTTTCTGGCTGCCTGCCGGTACGCCAGGGGAGCCATCATTGGAAGTGCATTTGTCAGGGCCATGGGGGAAGCAGGTCAGCTCTCGTTGGAGCAGAAAGTAGAACAGTTTATCGGAAAGATCAGGGGAGACTGAATGGATCAGGGATTCAGCCAGATCCGGGCACGAATGCCCGCATGCCACCCCGTCCAGTCAGTCGTCAGGATCCGGTTCCGGTCATAGGGATCGGTCAGGTACGCATCTTCGTCCTTTTCCCTAAGATTTCCCTGAAGGTCCACCACGGAGACACTGCTGAACTCACCACCGGGGACTT
>CBDTYO010000166.1:0-8746 GCA_965364615.1 uncultured Bacteroidia bacterium | reverse complement strand
GAGCGCTCCTTGCGACCGGGCCGACTCGTACATCTCGTCGATCTGCGGATTGGTAAAAATCTGGGTCACACTGGGATTGCCGGTAGTGATGCTTTCCGTGATCCAGGTATTTCCCCCCACGACCGTATGGTGACCGATGACGGTGGACCCTCCCAGAATGGTGCTCCCGGCATAAATGATCACATCGTCCTCAATGGTGGGATGCCTTTTGGTATTGGCCAGGTGTTTTTCCACGGTAAGAGCCCCCAGGGTGACTCCCTGGTAAATTTTCACCCGCTTGCCGATGATTGCGGTTTCCCCAATCACGATACCCGTCCCGTGGTCTATGAAGAAAGGGGAATCGATCTTGGCGCCGGGATGGATATCAATGCCCGTCTTTTCATGGGCATATTCTGCCATGATCCTGGGAAGCACCGGTACCTTGAGCTCATACAACAGGTGCGCCATGCGATGAACAGAGATACAATAAAACCCCGGATAGCAGAGGATGATCTCTTCCACGCAGCTGGCCGCCGGATCAAACCGGGTGATGGCATCCGCATCTGTCTCCAATTGCTCAAACGCACCAGGCACCCTGGAGAAAAACTCCTCCACCAGCGTTTCAGGAGGGGTGTCCAGGGATTCCCCAATGGATTTGAGCAGGTCCTTCAGCTGGACCGCACATCGTTCCATCTCCAGGGCGATATCTTCTTCTTTGGGCTCCAGATTCCGCTTGATGGGAAAGAGGGCATCAATCAGGTTATCCGTAAACTCACGGGTTTCTTCCAGAGAGGGTACAGCCAGGCAATGTCTGGCGTTGAAATCCTTGACATGTTGAATAAAGTCGCGTTGCTTCATGCTTAAGAAACCCGCACCCCGATCAAAAGGTTCAGAAGTGAGAGCAATATATAAGTCAGTATGACCAGGGAGAGCCCTGGCAGCCCCGTAAGCAGCAGGATGACCACTGCCAAAAGAATCAGAAGGTAACGGATCAGGTTGCCCCTGATGCGGAAATGGCTGAACTTGAGGCTGTACATGGGAACCGGCAGGATCATCTGAAAGGCCATGATCAGCATGATGGCCCAGAGAAAATACAGATTCAAGGGATTCCCGAACAGTTCGCCCTGGTCCATGAACTGCCAGAAAATTCCGGTCCAGAAAAGGGCATGTGCCGGGGTGGGCAGGCCGTGAAAAAAATCACCTTCATCTTCTCCGGCATGGGCATTGAACCTGGCCAGCCGGATGGCCGAAAAGGCAGGGACCAGGATCACCGAAGCCAGGACCACCCATTGCAGGCTCTGATGAAAACTTTTGCCCCCATCGATCTGGTACAGAAAGAGATCCTTGAAGATGATGTATATGAACATGGCAGGCAAAACCCCAAAGGAAACCATGTCGGCCAGTGAATCGAGTTGCTTGCCGGTTTCGCTGTGGGCATCTAACAGGCGTGCGGCAAAACCATCCAGAAAATCCAGGACTGAAGCAGCCAGCAGCAGGTAGACAGCCCAGTGCCACTGACCTTCCAGGGTGAGCACAATGGCTGCAGTGCCACAGGCCAGGTTCAGCAGCGTCAGCAGGTTGGGGATCAGTCGTTTCATCCTTCGCCGTCGGCAGCTGCTTTTCTTTCAAAGATGCGAAGCGCCCAGCGCACTGCCAGGTACGAGACCAGTATCATGAAAGGCCAGCTCAGGTATCCTATAATAGCTCCATAGTACATGGTGAGAAGGTTAGCAGGTTTGTGGTTGATGGGTTAAAGGGTACATGGTGATTGGGTTCATGGTGATTGGGTTCATGGTGATTGGGTTCATGGTGATTGGGTTCATGGTGACCGGGTTTGGGGTTAGTAAACGTGGGGTTCTTCCTCCATTTCCCGGGCATCGATCTTTTTCTTGTTGAGCGCCCGCCAGGCAAATACTATGTACGCCAGTACAAAAGGGATAAACAGGCTTACCCAGCTCATGGCCACCAGGGTATAGTGACTGGAAGAGGCATTCTGTATGGTGAGGGAGCTCTGCAGGTCAAAGGCCGAGGGATAGAAGGCCGTATTGTTGAACCCGGCCAGCAGGAAGAGAGAGAAGACCACCAGGATGGTGCCCGGGCCGGCGAACCAGATTCCCATGCTGGTCTCCTTGAGCAATGACAGGATAATCCCGCCAAGCACCCCCAGTACCCCCAGCAGGAAGAATACCAAAACCAGGGGCATGGCCAGGAGGTTATGCAGGTATTTGTAGGGCTCCATAAAGACCTCCCCGCTTTCAGGATTTACGGCAAAACCTTCCCTGACCATGAGCCAGACTGCAAACACCAGAAAAAAGAAAACAAAGGGAATGGCATTGTATAGCAGTGCTTTCCTGGATCGTTCCAGGATGTCTTTGTGGTCAATGGTATTCATAAAGTATAGCAGTCCCAGGACCCGGGCCAGGAAAAATACGGCCAGCCCCAGCGACAGGTTGAAGAGGCTCAGCGCCGCTTCCAGACCGCGCGCTCCATTGGCCCATTGCACCCTGTTCATGTCATCGAGGGAAAACTGTGCTCCCGAAAAGAAGGTGGCCACGGCCACTCCCACCAGCAGGGTTCCCAGCAGTCCGTTGATCAGCAGAAAAGCCTCGTAGGTCTTCTTGCCCAGGAAATTGCCGGCCTTGGACCTGAATTCATAGGATACGGCCTGTATCACAAAGGCGAAAAGGATGGCCATCCACACCCAGTAGGCGCCTCCGAAACTGGTGGCGTAAAAGAGGGGAAAGGAAGCAAAGAAAGCCCCCCCGAAAGTCACCAGGGTGGTGAAGGTGAACTCCCATTTCCTTCCCAGGCTGTTCACCAGGATGGTCCGTTCCGAATCGGTTTTTCCAATGCGGATCAAAAAAGTCTGTCCTCCCTGTACAAAAAACAGGAATACCAGGATGGCTCCCAGGAGAGATACAATGATAAACCAGTATTGTTGCAGTACCAAATGTGAAAGATTTCCAAACATGACTATTTCCCCCCCGGTCCTTTTTTGATTTGTTTGCTTAGGATTTTTATCTCAGCAATAAAGAGTGCCGTAAAAGTGAGCAGAAAGATCCAGAAGGTTAGCTGGACTGCACCCGGCTTCAGACGTGATACCGCTGAAAGGGTGGGCATCAGTTCATAGACCACCCAGGGTTGCCGGCCCATTTCGGCCACCAACCATCCTGACTGGCTGGCGATCCAGGGCAGGGGAAGGGTGAGCAGGGCCACCCAAAGCAACCATTTCCGGTCCCCCCAGCGGTTCTTCAGACTGAGCCAGAGCACCAGGACCGAGAGGATCAGAAAGTGGATCCCCAGGATCACCATCACATGGAAGGAATAGAAATTCAGCTTCACATTGGGTATCAGCTCTGTCACACTGCGGCCTTTGTAGTACCCATAGCCAAAGTAACTATAATAATTATCCAGCCAGACCGGATCGGAGAATTTCGCCTTCAGGCTGGCATAACCGGCCTCATCGCCACGCTCTTTGGCCTTTTTCATATTACCGAGGGTTTCGATGGCCATGGCCCCCCGTTCAATTTTTTCCTCATAGGAAAGAATTCCCTGGCTTTCGTTCCCATACACCAGGTCTGTAATGCCCGGGACAAAGCCACTGGGGGTCAGGAACACCATGTAGGAAAGCGCACTGGGTATCTCGATCTTAAAAATAAAGTCCTGACGCGGATTGGGCAGGCGGGTGGTATCGGTACGCATGGCCCCGATGGCTACCAGCGGTGCATGGGTCTGACCCTCATAAAGCGCCTCCATGGCCGCAAATTTCATGGGCTGTTCCCTGGCCACGATCCGCGCGGAGGTATCACCGGTGGCGATGGTGGCTATGGAAGCGATCACCCCGAAAACTGAAGCCACCACCGTACTTCTTTTGGCAAATAAAACCTCCCGCTTCCTCAGCAGGAACCAGGCACTGATGGCTATCACAAAAAGGGAAGCCAAAAGAAAGCTGGAGGTGACCGTATGCAGGAATTTATTCACTGCCACCGGGGACAATGCCACATCCCAGAAACTGGTCATCTCGTTGCGTGCCAGGTCCGGATTGAAGAGGGTGCCCACCGGGTGCTGCATCCATGCGTTGGCCACCAGGATCCAGAGAAGCAGGACGGAAAATTCTTTCGCAAGGTAGTGCCGTCGCCTCTTCCTGTGCAAATCGTCGACCACCAGATGAAGGCAATTCAGCTCTTGACCGCCACGGCTGTCGACAAGGGCGAAACAGGCCAGGATTCCCTCTATGGCCAGCGGTGCCCCGAAAATGTCTCCCACAAACCAGGAGTAATTGGACCAGTTGGTTCCAAACTCGAATTCCAGGATGATGCCCGTGGAGACCCCGATGGCAAAGTTGATGCCGAAGAGCTTCATCCAGAACTTGGTGATGCGCTTCCATTCTTCATCACCGGTCCGGACATAAATGGTGTGCATGAAAGCCACAATGAATGACAGGCCCAGGGTGAGGGGTACAAATATCCAGTGAAACATGGCTGTAAGGGCAAATTGTCCCCTCGACCAGTCCACCAGTGACATGTCTATAGATTCAAGCATAGAATTAGGGATAAGTGAGTTGTTCCAATACGTGGGATCCCCGCTCCTCATCGCTCTTAAAGTCCCGCTTCAGCAAATCGGGGAAGAAAAAGAGGCGGAGAATGGCAAACATGATGAAGAGCTTGATCAGGATAATTCGCCAAAGTTTTCTTCCCCAGGTCATGTTCCTGAATCCTTGGTAATAGAAACTGAATACCCTTTTGATCATGATTTGTAAATATTGTCTTTGAAATTAATAATTCAATGGAGAAGCTCTGTGTAAATATATTATTTTTACAACTTCTAAATAAACCTGAATTTTTGATTGAGATATTGGGAAATAGATCAAAATCAACGGATATTTGCTATTATACCTGAAGCGTAAACCGACCAGCTTAATCAAAGACCTAAAACCCGTAATTGAAAGAATGAGATTTCACACATTTGCCGCACTCCTGTTGATTGCCTTCCTGCCCGCCCCTGCCCAGACTGACACGGATGTCGAAATCGGGGTCATCGAAAAACTGGACCAGTATATTCCCCTGGATGCCAAGCTGATCAATGAAAATGGCGATACCGTCCTCATCGGGGATCTGCTGGACAAGCCCACCATCCTGAATTTTGTGTATTACCGATGCCCGGGCATTTGTTCCCCCCTGATGGACGGACTGGCCGATGCCATGGACGGGAACGACCTGGTGCTGGGCCAAGACTACCAGGCCCTCACCATCAGTTTTGATGCCAGGGAAGCCACCTTCCTGGCAGTGCGGAAAAAGAACAATTACCTCAACCTGATGGAGAAAAAGGACCAGGCCGAAAAGGGGTGGCAGTTTTTTACCAGCGACAGTGCCAGCATTGCCCGCCTGACCGAAGCGGCCGGGTTCCGCTACAAACCCACAGGCAACGATTTCATTCATTCGGCCACGCTGATCATCCTGGATCCCAAAGGCAAGATCACCCGATACATGAATGGCATCTATTTCCTGCCCTTCGAGTTGAAGATGTCGTTGCTGGAGGCCGCAGAAGGGAAGTCGGGTCCCACCATCAACAGGGTTCTGCAATATTGCTATTCCTATGATCCGGAAGGACAAAAATACATGCTGAACATCACCAAGGTGTCGGCTACCCTGATCCTCTTTTTCGCGGTGGTCCTGCTTCTGGTGTTGTTGTTTTACAGAAAAAGAAAACCCACTAGCCCATGAGTTCGAATACAACAGATCATACAGCCTATAAATCTTACCTGGAGGAAGACGGGGGAAGAAAGGGCATTTTCAAATGGATCCTCTCCACCGATCACAAACGGATCGGGCTGCTCTACCTCTATGCGATGATGGGCTGGTTCGTCATCGGGGTGGTGCTGGGACTGCTCATGAAACTGGAGCTGATCGCCCCGGGCAAAACCCTGATGGGACCACAGGCATACAATGCCACTTTTACCGTCCATGGAGTGATCATGATCTTCCTGATCGTGATCCCCGGGCTCCCCGCAGTTTTTGGGAACTTCATGCTGCCCATCCAGATCGGGGCCAAAGACGTGGCCTTTCCCAGACTCAACCTGTTTTCCTGGTACATCTATGTGCTGGGCGGGATCCTGGTCATCATCTCCCTCTTTGGCAATGGAGCCCCCGATACGGGATGGACCTTCTACGCTCCCTACAGTTTTAAGACGGGAACCAATATGCTTCCGGCTGCCCTGGGAGCTTTTGTGCTGGGGTTCTCTTCCATCCTGACCGGTTTGAACTTCATTGTGACCATCCACCGGATGCGGGCCCCCGGGATGACCTGGTTCAAAATGCCTTTGTTTGTCTGGACCCTGTATGGCACAGGATGGATACAATTGCTGGCCACACCCGTGGTGGGCATTACCCTGCTGATGGTGGCCGGGGAAAGGATCCTGGGGATCGGTTTTTTTGATCCGGCCAAAGGGGGTGATCCCCTGCTTTACCAGCACTTGTTCTGGATCTATTCCCACCCGGCGGTATACATCATGATCCTGCCTGCCATGGGGGTGATTTCCGAGATCATTCCCACCTTTTCGAAAAAAACCATCTTTGGGTACAGGGCCATCGTAATCTCCACCCTGGCCATTGCCTTTGTGGGCTATTTTGTCTGGGGACACCACATGTTCACCTCCGGCATGAGCGGCACGGCACTCTGGGCATTCTCCCTGCTCACATTCATTGTGGCCATCCCCAGTGCCATCAAGGTATTTAACTGGATCTCCACCATGCACCAGGGATCGATCAGCCTGGAAATCCCTTTCCTGTGGGCTGTCTCCTTCATCTTCGTGTTCATGATAGGGGGGCTTACGGGACTGGTGCTTGGTTCGCTGGCCACCGATGTGCATGTCCACGATACCGCCTTTGTGGTGGCTCATTTCCATTTCATTGTCTTTGGAGGGGTGGGCTTTGCCTTCTTCGGGGCCATGCATTACTGGTTCCCGAAAATTTTCGGGCGCATGTATGACAAGAGATGGGCCAAAACCGGATGGATTACCTTTTTCATTGGATTTGTCAGCCTGTACGGACCCATGTTCTACCTGGGTATCAAGGGCATGCCACGACGCTACTTTGACTACCTGGAAGAGTTTCACGGGCCCAACATCATCTCCTCCATGGGAGCCCTGATCCTGATCGCCGGTTTTTTGATCATCCTGGTCAACCTGATCCAATCGGCCCGGCACGGGGAAAAAACCTCAGAAATGAATCCCTGGGGAGGCACCAACCTGGAATGGCAGGTTCCCACTCCGCCGCCCCTGGAGAATTTTGATGAGATACCGGTCATAGAGAAAGCCACCTATAAATACGATTAAAGCCGAACCCCATGTCAGAAACCCTTTCACATCAGGCCGTGCACAGAGACGACGAGGCATCCAAGCTCGGCATATGGCTCTTCATATTTACCGAGCTCCTGTTCTTCGGAGGGCTCTTCGTCACCTATGCGGTCTACCGGCACGCCAATAAACAGGCCTTTCACCTGGCTGCCATGGAGCTGGATGTGGCCGTGGGCACCATTAACACGGTGATCCTTCTGGTCAGCAGCATGACCATTGCCATGGCCACCACCTCCGTCCAGAAAAAAGACAAACGAACCACCCTGATCCTGATCTGGATCACCTTGCTACTGGCCCTGGCCTTCCTGGTGAACAAATACTTTGAATGGAGCGGCAAGATCGGGCATGGAATCTGGCCCGGATCACCATTGCTGGAAGACCTTGGCAGGGGGGATACCCTCTTTTTCGGACTCTACTTTTTCATGACCGGACTGCATGCCCTGCACATCATCATCGGGATGGTCCTGCTGGCCGTGGTCCTGGTCAGGGTACAGAAAGACAGGATCACCTTTGACAATTTCCAGTTGCTGGAAAACGGGGGCCTCTACTGGCACCTGGTCGACCTGATCTGGATATTCCTGTTCCCGCTATTTTACCTCATTGCATAAGCCTGAAGCCATGTCTGACAAAACACATCATATCGTACCCTACCGCACCTATTTTCTGGTCCTGGTCCTGTTGCTGACCTTCACCGGGATCTCTGTGGCAGTGACCCAGATTGAACTGTCGAGGTGGGCGACCCTTGCGGCCTTGCTGCTGGCCTCCACCAAATCGGCCGTGGTGCTGGCTGTTTTCATGCACCTGAAGTTTGATCAGCGGGTGTACAAAGTCATGGCCATCTTTGTCGTACTGGTGATCACAGCGGTCATAGTGCTTACTTTCTTTGATTACGGATTCAGATAAATCTTTGCCAATGTATACTGCAAATCCACAACAAGCTTCCAATTTTGTCGCCGGTGTCGACCTGGCCTTCATGGTCATTCTGGGTATTTCCATTGTGTTCCTGGTAGGTCTCACCATTGTGATGCTGGTATTTATCCGCAAATACCGGAAGGACAAGCACCCCGAAGCCATCCAGAACGAGGGCAGCAACAAATTGGAAGCCCTGTGGACCGGAATCCCCCTGGTGCTGGTCCTGGTGATGTTCTATTTCGGATGGATGGGTTGGAGACCCATGAAAAACCCTCCGGAAGATGCCATGCGGGTGAAGGCCATTGCCCGCATGTGGAACTTCAGGTTCGAATATCCCAATGGAAAGTTCACCGACAGCCTCTATGTTCCCATTAATGAACCCGTGATCCTGGACCTGGTGGCACTCGATGTGCTGCACAGCCTGTACATTCCTGCCTTCAGGGTCAAGGAGGACATGGTACCCGGACAGGAAAAGGAAATGTGGTTCATTCCCGGTACCGA
>CBDTYO010000165.1:0-8895 GCA_965364615.1 uncultured Bacteroidia bacterium | reverse complement strand
ATCCTGGACCTGGTGGCACTCGATGTGTTGCACAGTCTCTACATCCCGGCGTTTCGTGTGAAAGAAGACATGGTACCCGGACAGGAAAAGGAAATGTGGTTCATTCCCGGTACCGAAGGTGAGTTCGACCTTTTCTGCACAGAGTATTGCGGACTGGAGCATTCTTACATGTTTACCATGGTTAAGGTCCTGCCCAAGGAAGAATTTGATGCCTGGATCGCCGATACTTCGGCCGTGGTGACCGTGGTGGATGCCGAAGTCTCTCTGGCCGACCAGGGATTTGATGTGCTTCGGAGAAACGGTTGCAACGCCTGTCATTCCAGTGACGGAAGCCAATTGATAGGGCCCTCCTACCTGGGTGGATGGGGAGGCACACGCGTGGTGATCACCGACAGGGAAGAACGGGAAGTAACAGTGGATGCCGAATATATCAAGCGTTCCATCTATGAACCCAATGCAGATGTGGTCGAAGGCTATAACAGGGGTTTGATGCTTTCCTACGAAGGCATGGTGACGGAACAGGAGGTGGAACTGATCATCGAGTATCTGAAAAAACTGAATGAATAAATACCTGAAGCTGGGGAAGTTCACCATCTCCCTTCCTGTGGCCCTCACAGGATTTTTGGGTTATTTCATGGCCAAGGCCTATCTGGATCTAAGCGCCCTGTATGCGGTGCTGGGTATCTTTCTGCTCGCCCTGGGTTCAGGCGCCCTGAACCAGGTGCAGGAAAGGCACACCGATGCCCGCATGCAACGCACCTCCCACAGGCCTTTGCCTTCCGGAGATATCTCCCTTGCCTCGGCCATTGTATTTGTGATCCTGACGGCCCTGGCCGGCACATCTCTGCTGCTACTGACCGGGTCCATGCTGGCGGCCGGATTGGGCGTATTTACCCTGGCCTGGTACAACCTGGTCTATACGCCCCTGAAACGCCGCACCGCTTTTGCTGTGCTTCCGGGTGCCCTCATCGGAGCCCTCCCCCCCCTGATCGGGTGGACAGCGGCCGGACGAAATCCCCTGGATATGGAAATCCTGGTGGTGGCTTTTCTGCTTTTCGTGGGACAAATGCCGCATTACTGGCTGCTGCTCCTGAAAGTGGGCAGTGAGTTTCAGGAGGCCGGATTGCCGGTCATCACCAGCCTGCTGGAACCGCGGCAGATCCGGAACCTCAGTTTTATGTGGATGGCTGCCACCGGGGTCTGTGTACTGATGCTCCCGGCCACGCCGGTCCTGCAAAACCGGATCATTTCATGGGTGATGATAGCAGCCGCAGTGGCCTTCCTGATCCTCATGTTCCGTTTATCATTCAAAGGGGAGCTGCTGAGCCATTGGAAAAAGGCTTTTATTGCGGTAAATTTGTTCTACCTTCTGATCATCCTGGCACTGATTGCTGACAGAATATTTTAACCATTGTAAAACCCTCAATCTGACTACACATGAAAAAAGTACTTGCATTTCTTCTGATCCCGCTGCTGGCTACTGCCTGCGTTCGAGTAAACACGGAAGGTGAATATCAGGTGGATCCCGAACCCAAGACCGACGGAGCCTTTATACACATCAGCAAAGGAGCTGACGAGACCCATACGGTGCTCATGGCCCTCATGCTGGCCGATAAATTTTCCACCTCCAACGATGTCCTGGTATTTTTTGACAAAGACGGCATAGAGATGGTCACCAAGGATGCCCCCAACCTGGAGATGGACCCCTTCGATGCTTCCGATGAAATCTTTGAACGGCTGAGGGAAAACGGCGCCACCATTTTGGCCTGCCCGGCCTGCATGAAGGTGTCCGGGGTGGAAGAGAATGACCTGCGACCAGGGGTGAAACTGGCCGAAAAAGAAATGTTCTTCGACTTTACCGAAGGGCGTATTTTATCACTGGATTATTAAACAGACAGAACCATGAAAAAGTTGATTTTCTTGCTGATGGCCTCCATGTTTTTGGTGGCCTGCAACAATGCCCCCAAACAGGCAGATGAAAGTGCCGGGGATAATCTCAGCGCAGAATGGGTGGAAGTGACCCTGAATGTGGAAGGCATGACCTGCGATGGATGTGAGAACGCCATCAAGGCCGGGGTGGAAACCCTGGAGGGAATAGCCACAGTAGAGTCCTCACATGAAGAAGGCTGGACCAAAGTCAAATTTGATAAAAGCACCACCTCTGTCAAGGACATAGAGGCCAAAATCACCGATACCGGTTACACGGTGAAAGGCGAGCTATAGAAAGCCCCAAACATAATGGACGGCCATTGGTCTGAATGGCCGTCCATTTGTTCCGGCTGCAAGCTGTGCCGGCAGCCCCATTATATTTCTTATTTTAGTGATTCCTTTGCGCTTATAGGTCCAAAAACAATTTCCATGGAGGAAGATATTAAGAGCCAGAGAATCACCCACATTGACACAGTCAGGGACCTGTGGTCAAAAACCTATAATACAGAAGGCAAACCCGATTGGTCTCATATTCTGCCCTTTTACCACCCGGACATCTATTTCAGGGATACCATCCAGGAAATACGCGGTATTGAAGAATTCACGGCCATGACCGAACGCCTGACCGAACGATCCAAAGACCTGAAGATGAATATTGTGAGAGCGATCATGGAAAACGACACGGTCTTTATTGAGTGGGAAATGACCCTCACCTTCAAAAGAAATCCCAGCTCCGTGCTATTTGGCTCCAGCCGGCTTACTTTGAATCCGGATGGAAAAATCATCGAACAAAGGGATTACTACGATCTTTGGGGAGATATTTTTGACAACATTCCGCGCTTTGGCAAAGCCTACAGGAGGTTTGTAAAAAGAAAGTTCGGCTAAGGGGCTATGATGAGGAAAAACAAGAAATTCTTCCAGTATTTCAAAGAATATGAATGGTCCAATGTTTTTGCGATGATCAGGAACAATCGCAAGGATCCCAAGATCTGCACGGACGATTTTCGCAATAAACGGGTGGTCATTTCAGGGGCTACCTCGGGCATAGGATATGTGACGGCCAAAAAATATGCTTCCCAGGGAGCCAACTTGCTGTGCATCAACCGAAATACCCAAAAATCAGAGGCGCTGCGCCGGGAAATTGAACAGGAATATGGGGTAAGCTGTGAGTACAGAATTGCAGATTTAAGCCAGCTGGGCGACGTTCGCCGGGTGGCTGAGGATTTGAAAAGCCTGGATACACCCATCGATGTGCTGATCCACAATGCAGGGGTATACCTGACCAAGAGGGAAGAGACTCCAGACGGGCTTGAAAAGGTCCTGGTGGTTCATTACCTCTCTTCTTTCATGATCAATTACCTCCTAATGGAAAAGCTGAAAGCCCAGGAAAAAGCCCGAATCATCATGGTGGGTTCCGAGGGACACCGTTTTGCCGCCTGGGGACTAAGACTGGACGACCTGAACTGGGAAAAACGCAGGTACTCAGGTTTAAAAAGCTATGGGTCTGCCAAGACAGCACAGCTGTTGTCAATGATTGTCTTTCAGGAACATCTGAGAAATACAGGGATCACGATCAATACCGTGCATCCGGGCGCAGTAAAAACCGACTCGGGCCAGGAAAACGGACCGGTTTACCGATGGTTCAAAAGGAATTTTATCGACAAACGATTGAAATCCGCGGATGTATCAGCAGAAGCCCTGTATTACCTGGGCGTTTCCGAAGAGGTGGAAGCCATTAGTGGGAAATTCTTTAATTTAACCACCGAGGAAGAACCTGCCCCGCCGGCCCTGGACAAAGAAGTGGCTTACGAGCTTTGGGATAAAAGCCTGGAATTGGCCGGATTGAAAGATTCTTCTTAGGTAAGGTTCAGAGTTTGCTTGATGGAGATGTCTTACAGAAGAGTATATGACTGAAAAATCATACAACACCATTGTGGTGGGAGCCGGGATGGCGGGTTTGACCGCCGCAGCTTATCTCTCGCGTGCAGGAAAAAAAGTGCTGCTTTTCGAAAAAAACAAGGAATGTGGAGGACTGGTCAATTCATTTTCCAGGGATGGTTTTCATTTTGATGCGGGAGTAAGGGCCCTGGAAGATGCCGGGATTATTTTTCCCATGCTAAAGGATCTGGGCATAGAGCTCCAAGTGGTGAAAAGCCGGGTTTCGGTGGGTGTGGAGAAGGAAGTAATTCATGTGGAGAATCTGGAAAGTTTACGGGACTACCGTGCGTTGCTGATCCGCTTATATCCGGAAAGTGAAGCCGAGGTGGACCAGGTGGTGAAAAGTGTACGCAAGATCATGAAACACATGGATGTCCTTTATGGCATAGAGAATCCGGTGTTCAAGGATTTAAAGCGCGACCGAAGCTTTCTTTTCAAAAAACTCCTGCCCTGGCTGCCCAGGTTTCTTTTTACCGTGGGAAAAATCAACCGGATGAACATGCCGGTGGAGGAATACCTGGACAGGTTCGTGACCAACCCTTCCCTGCGGGACATTATCTCCCAGCACTTCTTCAAGAACACCCCAACCTTTTTTGCCTTAAGCTATTTCTCCCTGTACCTGGATTATTTCTATCCCATGGGGGGGGTTGGAACCCTTTCTGAAGCACTTAGAAGCAAAGTATTGGAATTGGGAGGGGAAATTGCCACGGGGACAAGAATCACGGAAGTAAAGGCCGATCAAAACCTGGTGAAAGACCAGAATGGCCTTAGTTATTCCTATGACTACCTCATCTGGGCGTCCGATCTCAAGGCCCTTTACCATATGGTCGAAACCAAAGATGTGCCCCCAAAGTCCCTTACCTCCTTCGAAGAAACCAAAAAGAACATACTGAAAAACCGGGGGGGAGATTCTGTCTTTTCCCTGTTCCTGGAAGTGGATGAACCCCTGGAAAGTTTCTCGAAGATCGCCCATGGACATTTTTTTTACACCCCCTCCAGGCATGGCCTGGGGCAAACCCACCGGAGGGAGCTCCAGGATCTGCTTCTGGATATTGAGAAGTTGGATAAAGTCCAGATCCTGAACTGGCTGGACAAGTTTATCCGGCTGAATACTTACGAGATTTCCATTCCCGGACTGAAAGATCCCAGCCTGGTGCCCCAGGGAAAAACCGGGGTCATTATCAGTTTCCTGGCGGAATATGACCTGTTTAAAAAGATACGGGATGCGGGCTGGATGGATGAGTTTCAAACCGAGCTTGAGAATCGCATGATCAGGCAGATCACTGATTCCATCTACCCCATGCTGGAAGGGAAGGTCATGGACCATTTCTCTTTTTCACCCCTGAGCATTGAAAGCAGGGTGGGAAGCTCTGAGGGTGCCATTGTGGGATGGGAATTTCAAAAAACCATGCCGGTGGTAAATAAAATACAGATCTCGGACCGTTCTGTGCTCACCCCGGTACCCACCATTTTTCAAGCTGGACAATGGGCTTACAGTCCTGCCGGTGTTCCCATGTCGATCCTGACCGGCAAGCTGGCCGTGGATAAAATCCTGAAGAAATCCCAATAAATCCCAGTGAACCTTATGAGAGCAGCCGTATATGAAACATTTCAGGGTCCCATTGCCATTCAGAATGTGGCAGTGCCCGCACCCAGGGACCATGGGGTACTTGTGAAGGTGACAGCCACGGGATTGTGCCGCAGCGACTGGCATGGATGGATGGGGCATGACCCGGATATCGCCTTGCCCCATGTGCCGGGTCATGAGCTGGCTGGCACCATCGAAGCCTTGGGAAAGAATGTCCGTAATTTTCAGCCGGGAGACCGGGTAACGGTCCCCTTTGTCTGCGGATGCGGTTCCTGTGTGCAATGCCATTCAGGCAATCACCAGGTATGTGACCACCAGTCCCAACCCGGATTTACCCATTGGGGCTCTTTTGCCGAATATGTGATCCTGGATCAGGCGGACACCAACCTGGTGAAAATTCCGGAAGAGATCAGCGATGTGACCGCTGCCACCCTGGGATGCCGCTTCATCACTTCCTTCAGGGCCATCGTCCACCAGGGCCAGGTGACCGGAGGCCAGTATGTGGTGGTGCACGGATGCGGAGGCGTGGGGTTGTCAGCCATCATGATAGCCCATGCCCTGGGGGCCCAGGTAATCGCTGTAGACATCCATGAAGAGACCTTAAAGCTGGCCCGTGAACTGGGTGCCATGGCTACCATCAATGGATCCCAGAATCCTGATATTGTTGAGGAGGTCAGAACATTGACCCATGGCGGTGCACATGTATCCATAGACGCCCTGGGAAGTGCCGCCACCTGTTTCAATTCCGTGGCCAACCTGAGAAAACGGGGCAAACACATACAGGTGGGTTTGATGACCGGCGACCATCAGCATGCAAAAGTACCCATGGATCAGGTGCTGGCCCATGAACTGGAAATTATAGGTAGTCACGGCATGCAGGCTTTCAAATACCCGGAGATGCTGGATATGGTACAACAGGGAAAACTGCATCCGGAAAAACTCATCGAAAGGACCATATCCCTTGAGGAAGCGACCCTTGCACTGCCCAGGATGGATCTTTTCGAGCATACAGGGGTGCTGGTGATTGATTCATTCTGAACTCAGGCGTTCACCAAAAGGGAAAGGAATCCCATATATAGCACGGCATCGGCGGTCCAGCGGTACAGGTCGTTTTTCCGGAAACGGGAAGGCAGATAAACCACCAGCAGCAAAATGGTGGCCATGCCGCACAGGATAAGGGCAAACTGGGTATAGCGGTCCGCTTCAAATACCAGGAACTGCATGGCCGATAGCAGGTAAATTCCGACTCCGGTGCCCATCAACAGGTTTTTGGTGCTTTTTTTTCCTAGGTTGTTTGCCAGGGAGCTGATTCCCATCCGGGAATCGAGCTTTAGGTCGTACAGGGAAATGACTCCCAGATTCATTAGCAATACACCTGCAAAAATAAGGGCCACAAGGCCCTGGGAGGTCTCAAATTTTCCTTCTGCAGAGGCCACAGGACCCAGCCACGTTCCACCCAGGTACAGCAACAAAACAAATATTTCTCCGGGAAGGAACAGGAATCGGTTCTTTCGAAAGATGTGACGCATGGCATAAAAAAGCAGAACCAGTCCGGCCAGGATCAAAGCGAATTTAAGCAGTTCCTTGTGGAGCAGGTTGATGACCAGCATAAAATCCACCACCGCCACCACTGCCAGGGAGTAGATCACCCACTTTCGGTGCTTGAGCAAAAAATAATGCATCTCCCGTTGCAACTTCTTCCGCTGTCTCCATGCATCCAGCATGTGATCCCCGGTGTATAGCAACCAGACGGTAAGTGCCAGGGTGATCCACCAGATCACCCCCGGTGCGGACTCAAATAAGCGGGCGGCAAAACAGGAAGAAGCCAGGGCGCCGAGCACGATATCGAGACCCAAATAATGGAAGTGCCGGTAAATTTTCATCCAGGGAGCATTAAAGGAAAGGCGAATTTAGCAAAACCTGCCGGAAATCAGGTATGGTGGTTTTTGCACTCCTCCAGGTAGGGATGATTGACCGGATAGAGATTGGCCCGGCTAAGTACCCATGCGGTGACCAGCATAAACAATCCAGCATAACCCACAAAGGTTCCGATCTCCTGGAAACCCAGTACCTGCTCTCCCACGGTACCTGGGAAAATTTGCACATACAGATCGATGAACTGTCCCACAATCAAGAAGGGGATCACCATTTTCAGCACCACCGCATTCCTGGCAGTGGCCTGGGGCATTAACAGCACAAAGGGCAAAAACCAGTTGATGGCAATATTGGCAAAGAAAAAGAACCTCCAGCCTTCTCCCCTGACGCGGGGAAGAAAATAGGCGGTTTCTTCCGGGATATTGGCATACCAGATCAGCATGAACTCAGCAAACCAGAAATAGCCCCATATGATGCAGAGCATGAAAATGTAACGTGAAAAATCACCCAGGTGGCTCTTGTTCAGGAAGGGGAAATACCCTTTCAGGTGCATCAGCAACACGATGAAGGTGATCACAATGGCCGCGTGATGAAAGGCAGCCACGAAATTCTTGATGGCAAATATGGTGCTGTACCAGTGGGCATCGATGGACATCACCCAGTCGATCATGGCAAAAGAAAAGGTGATGATGATGATGAATATAAAGACTTTGGCACGGTGCTCCAGTTTCTTAAAGAGGTCCAGTCCGCCCATGGCATCTTCTTTCACGGACAAGCGCCGGATGATCACAAACATCAGGATCCAGAGGGCAAAATAGGCCACCATGCGCAGGCTCCAGAAAGGCAGGTTCAAATAGGGAGCCTTGTGGGCCAGCAAAGGATCGTGATCCACTGCATCCACATGTGACCAGTGATAAAGCGACTGAGCGCCAAGAATCATCACCAGAAACAGGATGGCAGCCACAGGAAGGAATCCTGCCATGGCCTCGGGAACCCTGATAAATCCTGCTGACCAGCCGCTGTGTGTCACCCGCTGGATGGAGGCAAACAACAGGGCCCCGGCTGCCAGGGAAACGAAATACACATTGTTTAACAGTACATTGGCCCAGCCGCGTTGGGGATCTCCTGAAAAGGCAATCACCGCGGCCACAATGCCCACGGCGATCATCAACAGGGTGGCGATGACATAGATGCGGGATAGTTTGATTTTCTCTTCCATGGGTTCTTTTTTAGGCCAGCTACTTTTGAAGGTTTTCACGAATATGCAGGATGATCTTCCAGCGGTCCCCGGGCCTGATCATGCCCCCATGGGCGCCCATGATCCCGTATCCCACGGTAATGGAATGATAGATTTCACCATCCTTCAACGCCACGGCTTCTTCGCTGATCAGGCTGGCCGGAGGATAGGGATAACGCTCACTGGTATACAGATATCCCTGGCCATCGCCGGCAGGTCCATCGGCGACGACGGCCACCCCGAAAGCTGGCGCGTGGCCTGGCAGAACCGGGTGCCCAAGCTCGCCTGACGCGGCGGTCACCCAGGCCGACATCGACGGGTTTTTCTT
>CBDTYO010000164.1:0-8946 GCA_965364615.1 uncultured Bacteroidia bacterium | reverse complement strand
ACCAAAGACCAATATTGCCAGAGGGATTGGTGCATTTTAAGTCATCAATAATTAGTGCTTTCTCAGAATTCACATAAATGATTGCGGACCTCTTATCGAATTCGATTTTAAGATTATTCCATTGATTTACTTTGAAATCAATGGTTGCCTGATATTGGCCATAAAGTTGCCAATTGCTTTCTCCACGAAATATTGGTGTGTATTGCAGCGCATCTGCCTGGCCGGATTTGTGCTGACGAAAATAGACTTTTTCACTGTTTTCTTCTTCTTGATGAAAGAACATACCGGAAAAAGATCTTTCAGGACTACAGAAAATATCTACTGAAATGATCCCCTCCTCCAATGCTGTGCCTATTAAGCGGATGGTTCCGTTAAGCTGAACTGCCTGACGGCCTTCAAATCTTTCGAATGAAACTTCCGACTTGTCGGTGACCGCCCAATGATCTTGAACCAATGGTATTTCTGTGAAACTTTGAGCACATGCATTTATAATGCATACGCAACAAAGGATAGCAACTGATATTGGTTGTTTCATAAATAGTCTTGTTCTACAAACTTATGAGTATGAACAGACTATGGTGCTATCACAATTGTTGTTTTATCTATCATTCTGCATGATAGATCTATATTGTGTTGGAGTTATTCCTTCCTGGCTTTTGAAGAATCTTGTTAAGTTATTCGGGTCACTGAAATTAAGGTCAAACGATATTTCGGAGATTGTTTTAGAAGAGAATAAAAGACGTGTTTTGATTTCCTGGATTTTTCTTTGGACTAAAAACTCATTTGCTGTAAGCCCGGTGAAACTTTTTATTTTTTGACTAAGCGCATTCCTGCCAATACCCAGAAGGTTCGCATAATCATTGATGTTTTTATTGGAAGCAATATGTTCTTCTATTGCCATTTTATACCTGATTAAAATATCTTCTTTTCTGTCTCCTTCGTTGATGTGATGAAAAGAATTGAATTCCCTGTTTAGTTTGCTCAGAATAAAGTAAAGGAGTGAACGGATAATTTGAATACTGTCCTTGCGATACAATTCTATCTCCGCTATCACTTCTGAAAGGCAGGTAGCTATGAGTTTATAGGTATCTTCGGAAAGGACTAAAAATGGAGAATAATTATAATTGTAAAAATAGTTTAACCTGTATACAAATAGCTTATCTTGAAAGAATTGCTCCAGAAAATCACTTTTGAAAACCAAATGGTACCCTTTGGCAGATTCTTCTGAAATAGGACATTTCTTTATTTGATTTGGAGAAGAGAATAGTATGGTGCGAGGCAGTATTTCGACAATATGGTCATTGGTAAACAGATTTCCATCACCTGCTTCAAAAAACAATATTTCAAAGGATTACCTTCAAATCTATGTAAATCCATGTGGAGATTGAAACCATATTTCTTGTCATCAAAACGGAAATACCTCATTCGTAATACATTTCAATTTTTATATCAATATAGCTGAGGCGGACACCTGGACACTAGGATGACCTATATCCATTTGAGGTTATCCTTAAGAGTGATTTTTAATGTAATCTGGCAAATTTCTGGCAAAAAAGAAAAAACTACAAATCTGATTGACAGCAAGTGTGCGAGAAAACTAACGATTTAGTTGTAAAACTAAGAAATTAGTTGTATCTTTAACCTGGAATGTATAAATCGTTCTTTTACAAGTGTCTGCAAAGGCACAATGGAGTAGACAAAAGAAAAAAGGGCTGCAAACCTGATCGTTTACAACCCTTTGATCCTCTGTGTGGAGCATATCGGAATCGAACCGATGACCTCTTGACTGCCAGTCAAACGCTCTAGCCAACTGAGCTAATGCCCCTGGGAGTCGCAAAAGTATTAAAAAAAAAGCTAGTAAAAAACAGCAAGTTGGCAGAATTTTTGTTGCTATTTTATTGTAAATTGCTCTTTGAACAGATTCTTTTTGAATTATCATTTGTAATTCACTATTTTTATTGCCCAAATTCACAGCGACATGGAACCTAAAAAATCAAAATCGGCAAGCCTGGAGAACAAAAAGGGAATGTTCATCCAGATCGGACTGGTGGTAGCCCTGTCCATTGTACTGGTGGCCTTTGAGTGGACAAAAGGCGAGAGCAAGGACGATGGCTCTGACGCAGTGGCAGAGATCCAGTTTGAAGATGAAATGATGCAGATCACCCGCAGGGAAGAACCCAAGCCGGAGCCCAAGCCCGAACAGCCCAAGGTGGCAGAAGTCCTTGATATTGTGGATGACGATGTGGAGATTGAAGATGATTTCGATTTCGATATGGAAGCTACCGACGATACCGAATATGATTTCACCAGCATGATCGGTGATGACAGCGAAGAGATCCAGGAGGAAGAGGTATTTTACATCGTGGAAGATATGCCCACTTTCAATGGGGGCGAACCTGCCACTGAATTCAGGAAGTACATTGCGCAAAACCTCCAGTATCCTGAAATTGCCGCTGAAAACGGCGTGAGCGGAAGGGTCATCGTTCAGTTTGCGGTAGACAGAACAGGCCAGGTGGTCGATGCGGTGGTGGTCCGAAGTGTGGATCCCGCACTGGACAAGGAAGCCATCAGGGTGGTTATGTCCTCTCCCAAATGGACCCCCGGAAAGCAGCGTGGCAAGGCGGTCAAGGTACTTTTTACCTTCCCCATAAACTTCGTGCTGCAATAGCACTCCCAAGACATTTGTTAATAAAAGCCGGCCGAAAGCCGGCTTTTTTAATGTTATAGCCTTTATTTTAGCGAGAGTTAAACCAACTAACCATGAAAAAAACTTTCGCTTTCCTCGTTACAGTGCTGCTGCTTTCCAGTTGTGGATCCACCACCAAGAAATTGCAGCAGGGCGATTATGATGCAGTCATTGATCGAACTGTCAAAAAATTGATCAGAAGTGCAGATGCAGACGATGCCTCTCAAATGGACCGGGCTTATCGCATGGCCAATGAAAGGGATCTGGACCGGATCAAGTTTCTGACCATGGAAAACAATCCGGATAATTACGATGAAATTTTCAGCCGTTACAACATGTTGAAGGAACGGCAGCGTAAAGTGCGCACTGTGACTCCCCTGAATGTGGACGGAAAGACCTACAGTTATGAATTTGTTGATTATGATGCGGCAATGATCGAAGCCAAGAGAAAGGCAGCCGATTACTTTTACAACAATGGGAAGGGTTTACTGGAGAATGCACTGCAGAAACAGGACTACCGCGAAGCCTACCACCAGCTGATGAAGGCCTCTGAATACAGTGGTGGTCAGTTTGAGAACATCGATGCATTGATCTACGATGCAAGAATGAAAGGGATCAGCCGGGTCATTGTGGAGGTGAACAACCAGACCCCTCTGAAACTGCCCCCTCAGGTGGAGGAAGATCTGATCTCATTTGATACCAGGGGCCTTGGCAATGAATGGGTGGAATACCATTTCAAACATGTGGATGAGAATGCCAGCTATGATTATGCAGTATTCGTGAAGCTTCTTTCCATCATGGTTTCTCCCGATGAAGTGAAGGATACGGACCAGATCTTCACAAAAAATATTTCCGATGGTTTTGACTATGTGCTGGATGCCAACGGCAATGTGATGAAAGATACTGCGGGCAATGACATCAAGTTGCAGAAATTCAAGGAGATCACCTGTACTTTGATCGAGACCCGTCAATTCAAGAGTGTGGAAATACGTGGTGAAGTGGAGATCATGGCCTACAATCCCGATCGCCTGATACAGAAAGAGCCCTTTGGGGCCACCAACCAGTTTGAGCATGTTTCGGCCAGGTCCATCGGCGATGAAGGTGCACTTACCGAAGAAGCCCTGAAAAAGACCCAGGCCGAGAAAGTGCCTTTCCCCACAGATGTGGACATGGTATTGCTGTGTACTGAAACCATCAAACCGGCCATCCGCAATGCCATTTATGCCAACCGGCAATACATCCAATAGAATATCTGCCTGAATATTTATATTTCTAATGCCGGGGGCCCTTTCGGGGGCCCCCTTTTTTGTAGTTATTTGTTACTTTTGCAGCCTGATCTGAATGATGGGAGATTATTGGGACCATAGACCTTACCCCGAAACCGCTGTACTGGTAGGGGTGATTAAACAGGGACAGAGCGAGGAACTGGCTTCTGACTACCTGGAGGAGCTGGCATTTCTGACCGAAACTGCAGGAGCTGAAATTCGTGCGGTGTATACGCAGCGCCTTGACGCCCCCCATCCCAAGACTTTCATTGGTGCAGGTAAGCTTGGACAGGTGAGGGATATGGTGAAAGAAGAGGAGATAGATATGGTCATCTTCGATGATGAACTGTCCCCTTCCCAGCTTCGCAATATAGAACGGGAGCTCAATTGCCGTATCCTGGACCGCACCAACCTGATCCTGGATATTTTTGCGGGAAGGGCCCAGACCGCCCATGCCAAAACCCAGGTGGAACTTGCGCAATACCAGTACCTGTTGCCCAGGCTGACCAGGATGTGGACCCACCTGGAACGGCAGCGTGGGGGAATCGGGCTCAGGGGACCCGGCGAAACGGAGATTGAAACGGACCGCCGCATCATCCGTGACAGGATCGCCAGGCTGAAGGTGCAGCTGACCAAGATCGATAAACAGATGATGGTGCAGCGTAAAAACCGGGGAAAAATGGTCAGGGTGGCCCTGGTGGGCTACACCAATGCCGGGAAATCCACTCTCATGAACCTCCTGAGCAAATCCAATGTGTTTGCCGAGGACAAACTGTTTGCCACCCTGGATACCACGGTCCGGAAGGTGGTGGTAGAGAATCTGCCCTTCCTGCTGTCCGATACGGTGGGATTTATCCGAAAGCTGCCCACCCACCTGGTGGAATCTTTCAAGTCGACCCTGGATGAGGTACGTGAAGCAGATATTCTGATGCACGTGGTGGATATCTCCCACCCCAATTTCGAAGAACAGATCCAGGTGGTGGAGTCCACGCTCAGGGAGCTTGGAGGGGGCGAGATCCCCGTCATCATGGTATTCAACAAGACCGATGCCTACACCTATGTGGAAAAAGAGGAAGATGATCTCACTCCCGGACAGCGTGAAAACCTGAGCCTGAACGATCGGAAAAGGGAATGGATCAGAGCCCACCCGGAGGCACTCTTTATCTCGGCCCTGAAAAAGGACAACATTGATGAGCTGAAGGACCAGCTATACCAGAAGGTGAAGGAGATCCACGTGAAGCGCTATCCTTACAACAACATGCTATACTAGGTGAGCCCCTTCCCCGGAAGCCAGGCATTGTTGCTTACACCAATCCGTTTTTCACCAGGTATTCTGCAATCTGAACTGCATTCAGGGCGGCGCCCTTCTTGATCTGGTCTCCCACGCACCAGAAGGCGATCCCTTTGGGATTGGATATGTCCTTTCGGAGCCTTCCCACAAAAATATCATCCTTGCTGGCCGATCCCAGGGGCATGGGGTACAGATTATTGGCAGGATCGTCCTGCAGGGTTACCCCTTCTGCCCGGGCCAATGCGTCCCTCACCTGCTGGAGCTCCAGGGCCTCCTCGGTCTCCACCCAGATGGCTTCCGAATGGTTGCGCAGTACCGGCACACGTACACAGGTGGAACTGACCTCGATGTCGGAATGCATGATTTTGCGCGATTCATGGTACATTTTCATCTCCTCCTTGGTGTATCCGTTCTCCGTGAACACATCAACATGTGGGATCAAATTGAAAGCCAGCTGGTGCTGGAATTTCTCCACGGTGACGGGTTCGCCGGCTGCAATCTGCCTGATCTGGTCTTCCAGCTCGGCCATGGCTGCTGCCCCGGCCCCGCTGGCGGCCTGGTAGGTAGCTGCATGCACGCGTTTGATGGGGGAGAGATCGTTGATGGGTTTCAGACAGACCACCATCTGGATGGTGGTGCAATTGGGATTGGCCACGATATTCCGGGGGAGCTTGTGCAGATCGGTGGCATTTACCTCGGGGACCACCAGTGGAACATCCTCCTCCATCCGGAATGCGGAGGAATTGTCGATCATGATGGCACCATGCCTGGTGATGGTCCCTGCAAATTGTTTGGAAGTTCCTCCCCCGGCGGAGGTTAAAGCAATGCTTATGTCCCTGAAATCGTCATTTTCCCGGAGCTCCTTCACGGTGAGGGTTTCCCCCCGGAAGTTGTATTGTTTTCCGGCACTGCGTGCTGAGCCAAAAAGCACCAATTCATCCATGGGGAAATTTCGCTCTTCCAGTACGCGCAGGAACTCCTGTCCCACGGCTCCGCTTACTCCTACCACTGCTACTTTCATGATCGGTATGGTTGGTTGTTCAGTCTGCAAAATTCAACATTATTTCTCTCTTCTAAAACTCCTTGGCTCGTTTTTTTTCCTTGGGTCAGGATGGGTGCTGGCCCAGGGGCCATGCAATCCTGCTGGAACCGGGCTTGGGGCGACCGGTTCAAGCCAGGTGGCTGCATGGGGTGAAGTGGTGTTCAACGAGGTAATGGCAGACCCCTATCCTCCTGTGGATTTTGACCGGGAGTACCTGGAAGTCTATAACCGTTCGCTCAGGGTGCTGGACCTGGCGGATTGGATGCTGCAGGTAAACACACGCAAGTATCCCCTCTCTGCGGCACTGATGCCCGGGGGCACCCAGATCAATCCCGGATCTTACGGGGTGGTGCTTGATCTGGGTCTTCCCAACGAAGGAGCCACGCTGGCCCTTTATGACCCTTTCGGGCATCTGGTGCATGCGGCACGCTACCGGGCACCATGGAAGGGGGCGGGTTGGAAGAAGGAGGGAGGCTGGTCACTGGAATCGCCCGATCCGGACCAGGTTTGCACGATCTCTGATTTGTGGGAGTTCTCCGCAGATCCGGCCGGAGGTACCCCGGGAAAGATCAACAGCACAAATGCAGTGCTGGAAGACCTGGAAGGTCCGGTATTGCTCTACCCGGGGTACGGCCCGTCTTCAGGGGAAAATCTGGGGGAAGGGGAACCCGGATTGATCAGGCTCTATTTTTCTGAGCCCCTGGTGATGCAGGAAAACGAACTGCAAGACATAGGATTGTGGCCCGGTGATGTCCGTCCACTGGAAGCCCGCCTCATACCCCCCCTTTCCCGGGTCATGGAGCTGCGTTTTCCGGTGGAACTCCGGCAGAGGCCCCATTGTAAAATCAGGATCCCCCGGGTGAACGATTGCCAGGGGAACGAGCGACTTTCCCTGGAGGCAAGCGCAGGTTCGGTTTCTGATCCAGTGTCGGGAAGCGTGCTCATCAACGAGATCATGTATGATCCTGCGGAGGGATTTCCTGAATACATCGAGCTTGCCCTGCCGGATCATCGTTTCTATGACCTCAGGGACCTGGCCATTCACGTGGTGGAAGCGGGAGGCCTGCCGGATGATCCTGTAGCTCTTTCGGATCACTCCCGCCTCATGGAGCCCGGGAGCTACCTGATGCTTACCAAATGTGTGGAACACCTGAGGGATGCATACCACCTGGAGAGGTCCGGACAATGGGTGGAGCTGGAAGAACTGAATGCCCTGAACAACGGTGGCGGGATCCTCTACCTGACCGACCGGGCAGGGAAGGTGGTGGACAGGGCCGAGTACGGTGACCACCTGCATGCCTCCATATTGACGGACACCCGTGGCATCAGCCTGGAGCGGATATCCTGCGGGCGGAGCGGGAGTGATCCCGACAACTGGCACTCGGCGGCATCCATCGAAGGCTATGCCACGCCGGGCCGGATCAACTCCCAGGCACGGAAAAAGCCGGAAACGGGTTCCTTGTTCCAGCTGGACCCCAAGGTGTTCAGTCCGGATAACGACGGTTATCAGGACCTGCTGGAGATCTCCATTTCCCATGGCGTCTCCGGCTGGGTCACCACCCTGTGGATCACAGATCTGCAGGGAAACCCTGTGAGGCAACTGGCCAACAACCACCTCAGCGGTCCGCAGGATGTCTATCACTGGGACGGGACCTATCGGGACGGAAGCATGGTTCCCCCGGGCATCTATGTGGTCCATGTGAGGGCCTACCATCCCGGTACAGGGGAAAGATGGATCAGGAAAGGGGCTGTGGGGGTAGTGTACCGGTGATCCTTTCCAGTTTCTTGCGGGTGATCAGGACGATGATCACCGCACCGAAACCCAGGAAGGCAATGGTCCTGAAGGTGGGAAGGAAGCCCACGCGGTCGATGGCGGCCCCCACCAGGGGATAGACCATTACACTGACAAAGAAATTGAGGGTCATGTAGATGGAGTTCACAAAGGCCTTCTTTTCGGTTTTCAGATCCTGTACAGTGGCCAGCATGACCGAGACGGGAGCAAAGAGAAAGAAACCCAGCGGCAGCAGTACCGGGAAGATCCAAAAGCCTTCCAGGTTCAGGAACAACAGGGTGAGGGCCGGGGTGGCCAGGCTGATGATCAGCAGGGTCCGGTAACGCCCGATCTTATCACTGATGGTGCCGGCAAAAAGGGCTCCCATGGCTCCGGCAAGCTGTATGACGGTCAGGGCCAGCTCAGAGTAATGCAGGGAAGTTCCGGTGGCGGTGAGGAAGGTGGGGAGGTAATAGGTCAGGGAGGCTTTCATGCCTGCCTGGAAAAAGGTATAGCCGCCGGTGAGGGCGAAAGCGGCTGAATAGCGCATAAAAATCCGCCAGTAGCTGCCCTCCTGGTGCTGCCTGGAAGAGGTGGGAGGGGTAAATGTGGCATTTCTGAAATTGATCCAGAGGATCAGGGAGCCCACGAAGCCCAGCGGCATCATTTTCCAGGTTCCTTCGAGTCCCCACCAGCTGATCACCCCCAGGATCACCGCGCCGAAGCGCTCGCTCGGCGAGAAAAGGTCAATCTGCTGCTGATCGGACGTACCGAGCTTCCTCCACGGAGCGAATGGGACGATCGGCTTGCCGAGCTGCTCCCCGGAGAACGTCACCTCCTGGAGCTCGTCTGCGTTTCCGGTCAGGCCGTGGAGCGGGAGCTTCTGCTCGA
>CBDTYO010000163.1:0-8959 GCA_965364615.1 uncultured Bacteroidia bacterium | reverse complement strand
TCCTATCTCCGCATAGTTTGCGTAAGCACCCGCCTCATTGGCTCCCGGTCCCAGGGAAAATCCGCCGGTTTCATGATCGCCTGTGACCACCACCAGGGTATTGCCATCTTTGTCGGCATAGTCAAGCGCTGCTGCCACGGTCTTTTCAAAGTCCAGCATTTCGCTCACCAGAGATTCTGCATCGTTGGCATGACCCGCCCAGTCGATCTGTGAACCTTCCACCAGGAGGAAGAATCCTTCCGGATTCTGTGCAAGGTGGCTGATGGCCAGGGTGGTCGCCTCGGGAAGGAAATCCCCCCTGCCCTCGGTCATGGACAGCATTTCGCCCATGGCCAACAGAAAGCCGTACTTCTGATCTGCCTTCAGCGTTCCGGCTGTGGCCAGTTTGGCGGTATCCACCAGAAAACCCTTCTCGGCAGCCAGTGGCAGGAGGTTGGCGGAATCGGCCCTGGCAATGAACCTGGCCAGTCCGCCCCCGGCAAAGAAGTCTATCTCAGAATCCAGCAGCTGAGCTGCAATCTGATCCTCCATGCCCCTGTTAAAAACGTGGGCATAAAAGGAAGCCGGAGTGGCGTGGGTGATTGTTGAGGTGGCTATGACCCCTGTGCTCCAGCCTTTGCTGGCTGTGAGTTCTGCAATGTTCTGGTGGGGAGTGAGGGTGGTGTCGATCCCAATGGCCCCGTTATAGGTTTTAATTCCGCTGGCCATGGCGGTTCCGCTGGCAGCAGAATCGGTGACCTTTTGCTTGGCAGAGGAAGTCTGCTGAAGGCCAATATGATGAAAACGGGTAAATACCGAGGGCCCTTCTCCGTAATAGAAACCGGTGGTTACCGCCGAGGTGCCCATGCCGTCACCGATGAGGAGGATGATATTGGGTGGTTTTTCACTTTGGCTTTGACTGTATCCTGAAGAAGAACAGGCCATCATTGCGATGGCCATCACGAGAAAGGTCATATGTTTCATTAAGCAGGTTTTTTCATAAATAGCAAATGTAAAACAAACTTGCAGAAATTGTGTTTAATTTTCTGCAAGCAATTGTTCTTTTAGCCATTTGGGCCTGTCGGTAGTAACAGCTGTTACACCCAAAGATTTCATTTTCCTGGCAGTGTCGGGATCGTTCACGGTCCAGCACCACACATCCAGTCCGGCCTTGTCACACCGATCCATCAGGTCTCTGTCAATGACCGGATGCCTGAGGTCCACCCCGTCCAGCTGGCTATCCATTATTGTGTTGAAACGTTTGATTACATCGGCCCTGAAGGAGGAAAGGTAGTAACAGGGTACATCCGGAAAGAGGGTTTTGGCCTTCCGGATGGTTTCAAAGTCGAATGCAATGATGCTGATCTTTCCGGATTTCCAGTTCTCGGCCAGTACCTCCTGTAAATAAGGAAGGATCTCAGGTCCGGTTTTAATTTCTATCACCAGCATTCGATCTTCCGGGATCGTTTCCAGCACCTCTGCCAGCCGGGGGATGGTTTCGCCCTGGTATTCCTTCAGGTTGGATTCCCGCAATAGGACCTCCAGCTTGCTTAATACCTCCCAGGAAGTTTCGCTGACCTTGTGATTTTCACCGGTCAGTTTTTTGGTATTCTTATCATGGAAAAGCACCACCTCATGGTCTGAGGTCAGCATCACATCACATTCGGCAGCATCGGCCCCGAGCTCCCAGGCAAGCTTGATGGAGGCAAGCGTGTTTTCCGGAGCCAGGTAGGAGGCTCCCCGGTGTCCCACGTACAGAAAAGGTTTTTCATGATCCGGACCCTGAACCAGTGGGGTGGAGGCCAGAAACAAGCCACTTAGTATGGTTACCAGGAACATCATCGCTATTTTTACAGGAAATATAATACTTCATGCCATGCAAATCAATTTCTTGAAACGATTGCGGAATTTTCTCAGGACCACCCTTATCGGGGGTGTGGTGGCCCTGGCTCCCCTGACCCTGATCATTCTGTTGTTCAGGTGGGTGATCAACCTCATAGGACGGAACCTGACCCCACTGGTGGATACCCTTCTGCAGGACCCGGATCCGAATCCCTATTTCAAATTTGCTCTATACATCATTACTTTTGCAGCCATCCTGGTCTTTTTCTTCCTCATTGGGTTGATTGTGCGCACCCGTTTATGGGTATTCCTGAACAGGGCCGAGGACAGGTACCTGCAAAAGATCCCGGGCTATAAGCTGGCCAAGGAAACGGTGCAGCAGTTTTTCGGCAAAAACCGGTCCTTTTTCAAGGAAGTGGTTCTGGTGGATATTTTTAATACGGGGGTATTAATGACCGGGTTTATCACAGACGACCAGGGAGAGATCATCACCGTATTTGTGCCCACTGGTCCCAATCCCACCTCCGGCAATATATATCACTTTCCCAAGGAGCGGGTGCTGAAAACCGGTGCATCGGTGGACAATGGTATGAAATCGATCATCAGCTGTGGTGCAGGCTCCTCACAAATATTTGAATCACGCGAGCATCATATACGGGATTCTTCAAAAGGACTGGATTCTCAAAAAGGATAAGAAATCAGGCGGCCTCTTCGTCTTTGGGTTCCTCGGGGGTGATGTGCTTGAAAAAGCGCTTTTGATTGAATAAAATGATGGCCACGGCCACCGATATGCTCGAATCGGCAATGTTAAAGACGGGCCTGAAGAAAATAAAACTGGAGCCTCCGCGGAACCAATCCGGGTAATTGCCCTTGATGATGGGGAAATAGAACATATCCACCACCTTTCCATGAAGCAGGGGTGCATATCCCCCGCCCTTGGGAAAAAGGGTGGCAGCTTCCACCGGGCTGCTGGAGCTGAAGATCAAACCATAAAACACTGAATCGATGATGTTTCCCAGGGCTCCTGCCATTACCATGGAAAGGGTAATGACCAATCCGGTATGAGCCTTGATACTGATCAGGCGGCGAAGGTAAAAACCAATGGCTATGACAGCCACAATGCGAAAGGAAGTCAGCAGGATCTTTCCAAGTTCTCCCGGCAGACTGAGCCCAAAGGCCATCCCGTTGTTTTCCACAAAATGAAGGATCCCCCAGTTGCCGAAGAAGGGGATCTGCTGATACAGGGTCATGTGTGTTTTTACCAGGATCTTAAGTGTCTGGTCCGCCAAAAGAATCAAAAGAATAATCAGTATGGATTTCCGGGTCAGGGACATACTTGTATTTCCGGGTGTGGACAGGATTACTGTCTCGATTTGGCTTCTATGGAAAGCGTGGCATGGGGCACTGCACGAAGCCGTTCTTTGGATATGAGCTTGCCGGTCTCTCTGCAGATCCCGTAGGTTTTGTTCTCTATCCTGACCAGTGCAGCCTGGAGGTGCTGGATAAATTTTTGCTGCCTCTGGGCCAGCCTTCCGGCCTCTTCCTTTGAAAGGGTGGCAGCTCCCTCTTCAAGCACTTTGAAAGTGGGTGAAGTATCCTGGGTATCGTTGCTTTCACTCTGGGTTATAGCCGATTTCAACAATTCGTAATCCTCCCTGGCCTTCTCAAGCTTGCGATGGATGATTTCCCTGAACTCCTGCAACTCCGCATCCGAATATCTATTCTTCTCAGCCATATGGTTCAGTGTTAAAGTTTGCCAAATATACAACAATTTACCGATTTTAAATGCTGTTATTGCACCCGTGTTACCCGGATATTTATAAAGACATCTTCGTCAATATCTATCCTTTTGCTGACCTGGTTTTCCAGGGTGTCCTTCAGCAGGATAGAGTTTGCAAGAGTCTGAGAACCAATATAATTCCCATGGGATTCCACGGCGTCATTGATCAGCTCATGCCTTTCGATCAGCACCTCGATTTTATCGGTCACATCGAATCCACTCTCCTTGCGAATGTTCTGTATCCTGTTGATCAGCTCACGGGCCACTCCTTCCTGCCTGAGCTCTTCAGTAATGTGGATATCCAGGGCCACCGTCAGGCTGCCTTCATTGGCCACAAGCCAGCCGGGAATGTCTTCTGAGATGATTTCCACATCCTCCAGGTCAAGAAGAACACTTTCCCCAGCCACCCTGATGGCAAAGGAACCCGCTTTTTCAAAGGCGGTTATGTCTTCCTGGGAAAGGGCATTGATGGCCCCGCTCACTTCTTTCATCTGCTTCCCGAACCGGGGGCCAAGTGTCTTGAAATTGGGTTTGATTTTTTTCACCAGGATCCCTGCAGTGTCGGTTATATATTCTATGTCTTTGACATTGACTTCATTAAGGACCAGGGTTTTTACGGCCTCCACCTGTTCCCGCAGCGCAGGATCCAGGACCGGCAACATCATTTTGTTGAGGGGTTGACGCACCTTGATGTTGACTTTTCTGCGCAGGCCCAGTATCATGGAGGAGAGTTTCTGGGCCACATCCATCCTGGCTTCCAGGGCTGCATCGATCAGGGTTATATCGGCTGACGGAAAATCCGACAGGTGAACCGATTCTGCCTTAAAACGTCCGGTCACACTGTTCAGGTCGATGAAGAGCTTATCCATGTAAAAGGGAGCCACCGGAGCAGCCAGCAAGGCCACAGTCTCCAGGCAGGTATACAGGGTCTGGTAGGCAGCCCTTTTGTCTGTATCAAATTCCCCGCCCCAGTACCTTTTTCGGTTCAGCCGCACATACCAGTTGCTCAGGTTCTCAGTGACAAAATCCTGGATCAGCCTGGCAGCCCGGGTGGGTTCATAGTTTTCATATTGTTCCTCCACATCCTTGATAAGCGAGTGCAGCAGTGAGATGATCCACCGGTCAATTTCGGGCCGCTCCTCCACGGGAACCTCTTCGGCTTCGAAGGTAAATCCATCCACATTGGCATACAGGGCAAAAAAGGAGTAAGTATTGTAAAGGGTGCCGAAGAATTTCCGTTTCACCTCATCCACGCCGGAGGAATCAAATTTCAGGTTGTCCCACGGTTGAGCATTGGTGATCATATACCACCTGAGCGGATCGGATCCATATTTCTCAATGGCTTTAAAGGGATCCACGGCATTGCCCAGCCGTTTTGACATCTTGTTGCCGTTCTTATCCAGCACCAGTCCGTTGGAAATGATGTTTTTGAAAGAAACACTGTCAAAAAGCATGGTGGCAATGGCATGCAGGGTAAAGAACCATCCCCGGGTCTGGTCCACTCCTTCTGCAATAAAATCGGCCGGAAATAACTGGTCAAAATCTTCCTTGTGTTCGAAAGGGTAGTGGTACTGTGCATAGGGCATGGAACCGGAGTCGAACCATACATCGATCAGTACAGGTTCCCGGAACATTTTATTTCCGCCGGGACTCACCAGAACAATATCGTCCACAAAGGGCCTGTGCAGGTCCAGAATGTTGTAGTTGTTTTCGCTGAAATCCCCTTCAACAAAACTTTCCAGGGGATTGGAATCCATGAATCCGGCAGCGATGGATTTTTCCACCTCCCGCTTCAATTCGGCCACGGATCCAATGCATATCTCTTCTTTTTTATCTTCTGTAACCCAGATGGGAAGGGGAGTGCCCCAGAAACGGGACCTGCTCAGGTTCCAGTCCACCAAATTCTCAAGCCATTTGCCAAACCGCCCTGTTCCTGTGGATTCAGGCTTCCAGCGAATGGTATCGTTCAGCTCCATCATCCGTTCTTTCATGGCTGTGGTGCGCACAAACCAGCTGTCGAGCGGATAGTAAAGGACCGGTTTATCGGTGCGCCAGCAATGCGGGTAGTTGTGAATGTGTTTTTCAATGCGGAAGGCCTTGTTCTCCAATTTCAACTGCACGGCTATATCCACATCGGTGGTGGGATCATCCTGGGTAAGGGCATCGTCGTATTCATTTTTGACATACTTTCCTTCAAAAGGCCCGTAGCTTTCCAGGTTCACCTTCTCACGTACAAATTCTTCATCCAGGTCCTTCAGCCGGTAGAAGCGGCCTTTCCGGTCGACCAGGGGCTGCAGTATCCCATCCTGATCCAGCACCTGCAGGGCGGATATATCATTGGCCAGGGCTACCCGGTAGTCGTCCGCTCCAAAAGTAGGGGCTGTATGCACGATGCCCGTTCCCTCTTCGGTGGTCACAAAATCTCCGGTGACCACCCGGAAAGCCTTCTCACCCGGATTGACCCAATCGAGCAACTGCTCATAGCTCAGCCCTTCCAGTTCTTTTCCTTTGAGGCTTTTGATCACCTGATAGGGAACATGCTTATTCCCCGGCTCGTACTCCTCCAGGGAAAGTGCGGCCTCCTTCTCCGGAAAATATTTTTCCTTCAGATCTTTGGCCAGGACCACCGTCACCGGGATGCCGGTATAGGGATTGAAGGTACGGACCAGCACATATTCTATGTCAGCACCCACGGCAAGCGCCGTATTGGAAGGCAGGGTCCATGGGGTGGTGGTCCATGCCAGGATGTAAAGATCGGTATCGATGTCATCCAACAGGGGGGCGGACCGATCGTTTTTCACCACCTTGAATTGAGCTACCACCGTGGTATCCTTCACATCGCGGTAACAGCCAGGCTGATTTAATTCATGGGTGCTGAGCCCGGTTCCGGCGGCCGGCGAGAAAGGTTGAATGGAATATCCCTTGTACAGCAGGTCCTTTTGATGCAGCTCCTTCAAAAGGTACCAGACCGTTTCGATGTATTTGTTTTCGTATGTGATGTAAGGATCGTCCATGTTGATCCAGTATCCCATCGATTCGGTGAGTTCCTCCCACATGTTGGTGTATCTCAAAACATCCTTGCGGCATTCAGCATTGAACTCCTCGATGGAAATCTTCGTGCCTATGTCCTCCTTGGTGATCCCTCTCTTGCTTTCCACGGCAAGCTCCACCGGGAGGCCGTGTGTGTCCCAACCTGCTTTGCGCTTGACCTGGTATCCCTGTTGTGTTTTGTAGCGGCAGAATATATCCTTGATGGCCCGGGCCATCACATGGTGAATGCCCGGTTTTCCATTGGCCGAAGGCGGACCTTCGTTGAAGACAAAGGTGGGTTGCCCCTTACGGATCTCGACAGATTTCTCAAAGATCCTGTGCTCTTTCCAGAAAGCATTGATCTCCTTGTTGATTTCTGACAGGTCAAAGTTCTTATATTCAGGGAATAGCTTGCTCATTTCATCCTACCTTCCGGGGCTGTTTAAAATTGCACAAAGATAGATGAGCAGGATGTAATATGCAAGGGATCAGGAAAAACAGCCTTTTACCCTATTCCTTGATCACCCTCACCGTTTCCGGCGCTCCGTTCCCGGTCCGCCGGATCAACACATAGAGCCCCGGAGCCAGCGAAGACAGGTCCACCCGGGACTGGTATTCCCGGAGTATGATCTCTTCGATGACCTGCCCATTGCTTTGAATCACGGTCAGCCTGGAATTTTCCGGAAGCGGATCCACCTGGATCCAGTCAGCAATGGGATTGGGATGGACCTGCAAAGAGGCAGGGTATGGCTGGGCCTCTTCCAGGCTGGCGGTAATTTCAGGTGTGGATAGTTTTTTGGTGGTGTAGATCTGGAATTGTCCGGGTTCCAGCGCCAGTGTTCCGTTTACATCAGTGACATTCAGGCTGTCTCCCCCAAAATAGCTATACCACCAGCCCGTGGTGCTGAAGGAGGGATCCACCGATTGCTGCACCACATCAAAGTTTCCGATGATGCGCACATCCATGTCGGCATGGCTGATCTCTATCCTTTTGGATTCGCCTGCCACCCACAGGTTAAAATCGTTGGACCGGAAGGCGGGTTCACTGGTTTTCAATCCGATGAGGGCAGACCAGACCTGGTACAGCCTTAAGCGTTTGCCAACATAATAGTCCCATCGTATGGGTTTGTTGCATACGCGGCAATCATAATCGATGCTGTAGTCGTAGCCCAGTTCTCCAAACTGCCAGATCATTTTGGGTCCGGGTACCAGAAAGAAAAAAACGCCCGCCAGCTGCATCCTCTCCAGTGCAGTCACCTCCTGCTGTATGTCATAACTGCCCGAGGAGTTCCCGTAAGTCTTGTTCTTAAACATCAGCCTTTCCTCGTCGTGGCTTTCCATGTATCCCACCAGTGCCGGCTGGGTCCACCCCCTTTCCAGGTATGAGATCCCACTGAAATCTGATTTGTCGAGGTCGTGATAGCCCATGGCAGCTTCGCCATAGTGGTAATTCTGGTTGCCCCAGAGCAGCATTCCATTCAGAGAAAGCTCGTACTCTTCCTGGTTGCCGGCCAAATGTTCCAGGATCACGTATGCATCTTCCCTGAAAGACCAGATCTCATTGGCCATGCGGTTCAGGATGGAGATCCGGGAAGGGTCGTAGGCCCCTCCGTCACCGGGAGTATTGGTAAAACCTTTGGTAAAATCGAACCGGAATCCGTCCACGTGAAACTCCTCCAGCCAATATCGGTTTACCCTGTCCACAAAATCCCGGGTGGCCTGACTTTCATGGTTGAAGTCATAGCCCCAGAAAAACACCGGATTGGGGGAGTCCACATTGTACCAGGGATTATCGGCTGTCACTTTCCCTGAGCCCTGGTCAAAGTAGAGCTGCACCAGGGGAGACTGCCCGTAGGAGTGGTTCAGCACCATGTCGATGATTACCGCAATCCCCCTGGCATGGCAGGCATTGATAAAGGCTTTCAGATCCTCAGCGGGCCCATAGTACTTGTCGGCCGCAAAATAAAAAGAAGGATTGTAGCCCCAGCTTTCGTTGCCTTCAAACTCGTTGACCGGCATCAATTCGATGGCATTGATCCCCAGCCTGGAAAAGTAATCCAGGGTATCTCCCAGGGTGCTCCAGTCATGCGCTTCGATAAAATCCCTTAACAGGAGTTCATAGATGACCAGGTCTTCCGCCCCGGGAGCCTGAAAACCCGAGTCGTCCCAGGAAAAGGGGGTTTGTCCGGTTTCAAGTACCCCCACGATCCCCCTGGCCTGTCCGGATGGATAGGCTTTCAAACCGGGATAGGTGGCCTCGGGGATCCCATCGTCGTGGGCCGGATCCAGGACCTTCTCACTATAGGGATCTGCAATAAATATGGATCC
>CBDTYO010000162.1:0-8967 GCA_965364615.1 uncultured Bacteroidia bacterium | reverse complement strand
ATTTCATTAGCGTGGAGGCCCAGGATCTTTTCCAGGTCCCCCAGGGTACAGGGACGGCGGGAAAGGGTCTCCAGGATCACTGCTTCCAGGTCGGTGCGGTAGGCCTTTACCTGGTTCCGCTCTTCGGGAGGGGCAATGATCTCCACCTGGTCCATACCCAGAAAATCGGCTATCTCCTGGAGCCGCTGGTGGCTGGCGGGCCACAAACCTCCCACCGTACCGGGACGGTCCAGGGTATTCAGCTGAATGCGGTGCGGACGGATCTTTCCAAGTGCCTCTTTCAGGGCTTCCAGGTTTTCGGGGTCATCGTTGTATCCGGGCAGGATCAGGATCTCCAGCCATATTTCCCCGGCAAATTCCTGCCTGAAACTGACCAGTCCCCCGATATAGCTGTCCGGACGGATGCTGCGCAGCGGCCTGTTGATCCTTTTCAATGCCTCCTCGGTGGCAGCATCCAGCGAAGGCAACACCAGATCGGCCTGCATCAGTTCCCTGCGCACCTCAGGATCACTGAATAAGGTCCCATTGGTCAGTACGGCCAGGGGAATGGCTGGACGAAGCTTTTTCACAAAAGCAATGACCTCCCCGATGCGGGAATGAAGGCTGGGTTCCCCGGCGCCTGAAAAGGTGATGTAATCCGGATCCGGATGCTTCTCGAAGAAATCCTGCAGCTCGCCGTACACCTCCTCCACCGGGACATACTCCTTTCTTTCGGCGGTCAGCGTGGTGGTCCTCCCGCATTCACAATAGATGCAATTGAGCGAACAGATCTTATGGGGGATCAGGTCTAGGCCCAGAGACATGCCCAGCCTCCGTGAAGGTACCGGTCCGAAAAGGTGTTTATACATGGATCAAATATGGCTTATCAGGGCATTTTGTTGTAAATTGGCAGCTGAACAAACAAGCCAAAGCTATGAAAAGATTTTTTGTTCCCGCACTATTGATCCTGGGTATTTCCCTGCCAATGAAGGCTCAGCTGAGCCCGGGAGACGAAGTCCCCAACTTTTCCGCCCTGGACCAGAACAAGCAGGAATGGATCCTGAACAAGGAACTGAATAAAGCAGACTACCTGGTGGTCTATTTCTACCCGGCTGCTTTTACAGGGGGATGCACCAAGCAGGCTTGCTCCTACCGTGATCAAAAAGGAGAATTCGAAGCGGTGGGTGCACAAGTGGTGGGGGTATCGGGCGACAAACCGGAAACCCTTGAACTTTTTGCCCTGGAACACAACCTCAACTTCACGCTGCTGGCCGATGAAGAGGGGAAAATAGCCAAAATTTTCGATGTGCCTTACGGGGAGGGAGGATCCATCAACCGGGAAATCAAGGGACAATCCCTGGACCTGGAAAGAGGAAGCACCATTCAGCGCTGGACCTTCATCATCAGCAGGGAGGGAAAGTTGATCTATAAAGACTCCGAAGTGGATGCTGCCAACGACAGCGGGAAGGTCATGAAATACCTGAGCTCGCTTCAATGAGGTCTATTTAGAATCATTCTAATTCATATGGATAGCCCGCCTCCCGATCATCCGGAATCGGGTTTTTTTCATATTTTGTTTCTGGCCCTAATGAATAGAACATGAAGCCAGCTTATCTTTTTGGATTTGATATCGGTTCGATTTCCATTAACACCGTCGTTATGGGCAGTGATGGAAAGATCATCCTGGACCGCTATGATTACAACCACGGCAAGCCTTTTGAAAAGCTGGGAGACATACTCAACGAGCTGGAAACCACCTATGAGAAGCAGCAATTCAAACACCTGAGTTTTACCGGAACAGGCGGAAAACTGGCTGCGGAATTGCTGGGGGGCACCTATGTGAACGAAATCGTGGCACAATCCACTTCCGTATCGAAACTCCATCCGGAGGTTAGAACCATCATTGAGATGGGCGGAGAGGACTCCAAGTTGATTTTCATGGATGAAGTGGACAAGCAGGCCTCCAGGTTATCTGACTTTGAACTGAATACCCTCTGCGCCGCCGGAACCGGATCCTTCCTGGACCAGCAGGCCAATCGCATCGGGATCTCCATAGAGAAAGAATTCGGGGAGCTTTCGCTGAAATCGGAGAATCCCCCGCGGATCGCCGGTCGCTGCAGTGTTTTTGCCAAGAGCGATATGATCCACCTTCAGCAGATTGCCACTCCGGTGCACGACATTGTGGCCGGACTCTGTTTTGCGGTGGCGCGGAATTTCATCTCATCCCTGGGCCGGGGCAAAACCATAAAGTTTCCGGTGATGTTCCAGGGAGGGGTCTCTTCCAACATAGGGATGGTGAGGGCTTTCAGGGAGCTCCTGGAAGCCGGGGAAGGGGATCTGCTGATTCCCGAACACAACACATCCATGGGAGCCATGGGGGCTGTGCTGCACAATCTGGCTGACGGGGCAGTGGCAGAGAATACCTACCAGGGAACCGCCAAACTGATTGAATACATCCATGGGGAAAAATCGAGGGGAAAATCCTTTGAACCCCTCAAAGCTCCGGCATCGGATATCCGCAAAGAGGTATATCAAATTCCTGAATCCGAGGAAAAATATGAGGTTTACCTGGGGCTGGATATCGGTTCGTTGAGCACCAATGTGGTGCTGATCGATGACCAGGACAGGGTGGTGGCACGACGATATCTTCCCACGGCAAGCAAACCCCTGGAAGCCATCCGGAAGGGCATGTCGGAAATTTATGAGGAAATTGGGGAACGCGTGGTGGTCAAGGGGGCCGGGACCACAGGTTCGGGACGTTACCTGACGGGCGATTTCATCGGGGCGGATCTGATCCGCAATGAGATCACCGCCCAGGCCACAGCTGCCATTGCCTTTGATCCCGAGGTGGATACCATCTTCGAGATCGGGGGACAGGATTCCAAGTACATCAGCATTGACAATGGGGTGGTGGTCGATTTCGAAATGAACAAGGTATGTGCCGCCGGAACCGGATCCTTCCTGCAGGAGCAGGCCGAGAAACTCGACATCAACATCATTGAGGAGTTTGGGGAAATGGCCCTGGGGGCTGACAAGCCGGCCGGACTGGGCGATCGTTGTACCGTTTTCATGGAATCGGACCTGAACGCCTTCCAGCAGAAGGGGGTTGAAAAAGAAAACCTGGTGGGTGGACTGGCCTACTCCATCGTGCACAACTACATCCAGAAGGTGGTGCGCAAGAAGCGGGTGGGCGATCACATCCTCTTCCAGGGCGGGGTGACCAACAACCGCGCCGTGGTGGCCGCCTTCGAGAAAGTGACCGGTAAAAAGATCTACATTCCCCCCCATTTTGACGTGACCGGGGCCATTGGTGCGGCCATGCTGGCCCGCGACTATGTCAAGCAAAACAAGCTGGAAACCCGCTTCAAGGGTTTTGATATCAGCAAGATCCCCTATACGGTGGATAAATTCACCTGCAAGGCCTGCTCCAACCAGTGCGAGATCCGAAGGGTAAGGATCGAAGGAGAGAAAAAACCCCTCTTCTATGGTGGCAGGTGCGAGAAATATGAACTGGATGAACGGAAAGGCAAAGGCAAAGGCATCCCCAATTATTTTGAGGAACGCCTGGAAATGCTCACCGACGGCTTCGAACCTGGCCAGGACCCGTCCAGGCCCACCATCGGGATCCCCCGGGGCCTGATGGTATTTTACCAGCAGTTCCCATACTGGAGCACCTTCTTCAAAGAACTCGGCTTCAACGTGGTGGTTTCGGAGGAAACCAACAACCAGACCGTGAAAAAGGCCCTTGGCATGATCGTGGCCGAAACCTGTTTCCCGGTGGAGGTCATGCACGGGCACATTTACAAGATGCTTGAAGATCAGCTGGACTATATCTTTGTCCCTTTCATCATCAATTCAAAGGCCGCCAAGGACAATCCCACCTCCAACTGCAACTGTCCCTGGGTGCAGACGGTTCCCTTCATGGTGAAGGCCTCCATACAGGAAGAACAGCGGGAAAAACTACTGAGCCCCACCCTCAATTTCCGCTATTATGGAAAGGTGGTGGAGAAGGAACTATACGACTATTTCGGCAAGAAATTCAAGCTCAGCAAAAAGCAGATCGCGGAGGCCATGAAAAAGGCCGATGCACGGCAGAACCAGTTCGAAGAAAGGGTCAAAGCACGCGGGCGGGAGGTCCTGGCCAATCTGCCCGAAGACAAGGAAGTGCTGACCATTATCGGTCGCCCATACAACACGGGCGATCCAGCCCTGAACCTGAGCATGGTGGAGAAGCTCATCAACCTGGACGTGCTTCCCATCCCCATGGACTACCTGCCGCTGGAAGAGGAAAACATCACCGACGATTACAACAAAATGTACTGGCCCAATGGCCAGCGCATCCTGGCTGCTTCCAGGATCATTGCCCGCGACGACCGCCTGCATGGCATCTACATGGGCAATTTCCGCTGCGGTCCCGATTCTTTCCTGGCGCACTTTGTGCATGAAGAAATGGCAGGCAAGCCCTACATGGAAATAGAGATTGACGAGCATGGGGCCGATGCAGGGATGATTACCCGCTATGAAGCTTTCCTGGATAGCCTCAGGGGCTCCAGGATGGGCGAAGAAAAGAAAAAGACCGTCTACACCCCTGGTAAAATGGCTGCCTCCCCCATGCAGGACAGGGTGCTGTATTTCCCCTATCTGAGCGATGCCTCCCATGTGATTGCCGCCGTATGCCGCAGCTTCGGGATCAACTCCCAATCCCTGCCCATGCAAAATCAGGAAGATCTGGACCTGGCACGCAAATACACCTCTTCCAGGGAGTGCTTCCCCATGATCTGCACCACCGGGAGTTTTCTGAAAAAGCTGATGGATCCTGAAACCGATCCGGCGAAGGTGTCCTTCTTCATGCCCGATCACAATGGCCCCTGCCGCTTTGGCCAGTACAACCGCTTTCAGCGTGTGCTCTTCGACCGGCTGGGCTATAACAAGACGGAGATCATCGCTCCCAGCAATGACGATTCTTACGAATCCATTTCCGGGGGACATGGTTCCAAGTTCAGGCTCAACTGCTGGAAAGGATTTGTGGCCATGGATATCATCCGGAAACTGAAGCAGGAACGGAAACCCTACGAGGTGGTGCCAGGCAATACCGAGCAGGTGTACCAGCAAGCCCTGGCCGATCTGGTCAAGTGCATGGAAAATGGCGCCAAAGACCTGACCGACACCCTGGCCGGGATCGCCCTTGCATTCACCCAGATACCGCTTTCCAACGGCAAGCGCAAACCGGTCATCGCCGTGGTGGGTGAGATTTTCATGCGCGACAACGACTTCTGCAGTGCCCACCTGGTGCGCAGACTGGAGAAGTTCGGCGCTGAAACCTGGATCGCTCCCTTTGCCGAATGGCTCTCCTATTCGACCATCCGTTATACCCGCGACAGCAGGTGGAAAGGGGACTTCAAAGGGGTCATTAAATCCAAGCTGCAGGAGTATTTCCAGGAGCGGACCGCCAGCAAGATCACCCGACAGTTCCATGGCCTCTTTGACGAAGACAAGGAGGTAGCCGTGAAGGACATGCTCAATGCCTGCGGGCCCTATGTGCACCGGCACTATGACGGCGATCCCGCACTGAACCTGGGTACCTCAGCCATCCTGGTGGATAAGGGGATTTCGGGGATTGCCAATATTTTGCCCTTTACCTGCATGCCCGGCACCCTGGTGGCCTCGGTAAGCGATCAGTTGAGAAAGGACAAGGGAAACATACCCTATGTGAGCATTGCCTACGACGGACAGGAAGATGCCTCCATCGAGTTAAGGCTCCAGGCCTTTATGCACCAGGCCTACGAATACGCAGAAGAAAAAGGCCTGACCTCCACCATCAAGGAAGTGAGCCACTAAGCTGCAGCGGCACTTTGCCCCGTGATCACTGTTTATTGAAAAGCTGCCCGGCACCATGTCCTGGGATGGCCTATCCTTTATAGCTCCACAGGCAGCAACCGGTAAAATTCGATGCCTTCGGGACTCACCCGGGCCTGTGCCACCATGATCTCCACGCCCTGGTGCACGGCCTCATCCAGCGCTTTGCCATAGGCGGGATCGATGTCCCTGGCCGGGGAGAAGATCCTTACGTCCATCCGTTGGACCACGTAGAGCATCACCGCCCGCATCCCGGCTTTCTTTACCCTGACCAGGGTTTGCAGATGCTTCCGGCCCCGTTCGGTCACAGCATCAGGGAAAAGCGCCCGGTTCCCCTCTTTCATGGTCACATTCTTCACTTCAATGAAGCAACCCCTGCCGGCCCTCCGCCCCGGTGCTTCCCCACTTTCTTCCCCATAGAGATCAAAGCGGCTGTCCTCCCATTTCACTTCCCGCCTCAGGTCCTTCAGGCCTTCCAGTCCGGGTACAAGCCCCTGTGTGATCCATTCAAAGGCCAGGGCGTTGGGGGTGGAGGTATTGATGCCCACCCAATCTCCTTCAATCCGGATCATTTCCCAGGTATAACGGGTTTTTCTTTTTGGATCAGCAGCCGGTGAGAGCCAGACTTCGGCCCCCTCCTCCAGGCAACTCTTCATGCTTCCGGAATTGGTGCAGTGGGCCACCACGCAGGTGCCATCGTCCAGGATCACATCGGCCAGAAATCGCTTGTACCTCCTTTCCAGGCGGCCATGTATCAATGGGGAATTGAACTTCATCACATCTGCGTTGTTGTTCAAATATATAGTTATTAACTTGCATATAACCTAAACTAAAAAACCATGAAACGCTATTTATCCTTCCTTGGCATCCTGGTCCTGTTGTTTTCCTTCCAGGAGCTTCAGTCACAAAGCCTTCGGCAAAGAATGATGCAAAAGCTTACCGGGGAAAAAGCAGAAATCAAAAAAGACAGTACCACGGTGGTTGAGATTGACGATGTATCGCAATCTTCCAGTGCAAGATTGTCCAACCAGGTGATGATGGATGCCCTGGGACTCACGGGGAATGTGGACTATGAAACCAGTTACAGCTTTGATGCCTACATCCAGATGGAAATCTCCAATTACAAAAATAACGGCAACCTGGATGACCAGGTTTTGTACGATAACTATGTGAATAAGACACAGGCCGATTATGCCATGGTGTTTAAGGATGGACGTGACCAATCCACCATCATCTTCGACACGAAAAACAGTGCCATGCTGATCCTTTCCGATAGCGACGGGGAAAAGACCGGTTTCGCCACCACCATCGATCCGGAGGCCATGGCCGACTTGGCCGAAGAATATGCAGAGGATGAGGACCTGGAAGATACCGACCTGACTCCCTACAACATGAAGAAAACAGGCAAGAGCAAAGACATCCTCGGATACCGTTGTGACGAATACCTGGTGGAAGATGAAGAAGCCGAAGTACGCATGTGGGTGTCGGAAAAACTGGGCAAGGAAATGCGCAAGGAGTGGATGAGGAACCAGCAAACCTTCGGAGCCATGTTCATGCATGCCTATGCCCTCAATGGCATGGTCCTGGAGTATGACTTTCTTGACAAGGAAAATGGGAAGAAAACCATTATGCTGGTCACCAAGATCGACCTGAACCACAGTCATTCGGTATCCACGGGTGGCTATACGGTGATGTCCATGCGGCAGAAAACCGAAGAGGAAAAAGCAGAATAATGGACTTCCGGTCCCTGCTGCTGAATTTCCCCTCGGGGGCCGAAAAAGATCTCTACATCAGAGAGGTTGTAGGGTCCAAAGCGCATTTTGAAACCCTTGTGGAGCTGGCCCTGCACGATCCTGATCCCGTGGCATGGCGGGCCAGCTGGATACTTGACGGAAGCGATGAGCAACAACCGGGACTGGGCCGGCCCTACCTGGTCAGGATCATCAAGGCCCTGCCAGAACTGGAATCCAAAGGGGCCCTTCGGACCCTGCTCAGGATGTTAAGCCGCTATGAGATCCCAGAAGAATCGCAGGGTTTATTAATCGACCTGTGCTTCAAATATCTCACCTCCGAACTCTACCCGGTGGCCGTCAAGGCCCATGCCATGCAGATTGTTTACAACCACGTACTGCTCTATCCCGAACTGAAAGATGAACTGGTGGCTGTGCTGGAGGACCAGATGGAAAACAACACCGTCGGATTCATGTCTCGCGGAAGGCGGCTGATCAAACAAATGGAAAAGTTGTAATTTCGTCCAGCAAACAGGGATACGCTTGGAGATTCACTTCATACTTTATAAGCCGGCCGTGCCGGGCAACGTGGGATCCGCTGCCAGGGCCATACATACCATGGGATTCAGCCACCTCAGGCTCATCGATCCCTGCGACCACCTGGGCGAGGAGGCCCTGAAGCTGGCCCATGGCTCGCACCACATCCTGAAGTCTGCCCGTTTGTTCCATGATTTTGAATCGGCCGCAGCGGATCTGGACCTGGTGGTTTGTACCACTGCCAAAGCACGGACCGCCAAGCACGACTATCACAGCAGCAGGGATATCGCTGAATTGATTGGCAGGAAAAAGGAACAGCTGGGAAAGGTGGGATTCCTCTTTGGCACCGAAGAGAGCGGATTGCCCAACGAACTGGTGCTCAAATCGGACCTGGCCATGAGCATCCCCATGGCAGGCAGTTATCCTTCCCTCAACCTGGCCCAGTCCGTGATGGTGACCGCCTATGAACTTTCCATAATGAACCAGCTGCAAAAACCGGGGGAGGCACTCCATAAATCGGGGGAAGGATATGGCATGCTGAAAAACCAGGCAGCGAATTTGCTGGTGCAATCAGGCATTCCCAAAGGCTCTCCCCTTTTCCACCGCATATTTGAGCGACTGGCTACCATCGATGCCAACGACATACCGCTCTTTCTCTCAGTTCTTTCTCGCCTGCAAAAGAAAGAGTAAGATGACCTCCCTCCACATCCTTCTCCACAGCAAAGGAAAGATCCCCACCTTGAAATACGGGGGCATTTCCCGGATCATATGGCACCTGGGAAAAGAACTTACCCGGATGGGACACCAGGTCAGCTACCTGGTGGATAAGGGTTCTGTATGTGATTTTGCCCGGGTACTGCCTTTT
>CBDTYO010000161.1:0-9045 GCA_965364615.1 uncultured Bacteroidia bacterium | reverse complement strand
ATGGGATCCAGGAGCGGTAACGTGGGACTTGGGGGATATATTTTTAACGACCGGAATGGGGCTGTGGCACGTACTGGTTTAAAATTCACCTATGCCTATCATATCAATTTTCGGCATTCTCAGCTATCTTTCGGGCTCTCGGCAGTGGGATACCAGTTCAGGATCGATGATGACCTGATCACTTTGGCAGACCCTGGCGATGAGCTTTGGCTGGGGGCTCAAAAAGCTGTTTTTATTCCGGATGCAGATTTTGGCGTTTACTATTCTGCCAGGAACTACTGGGGGGGATTTTCGGTCGATCAAATGTTTGAATCGATTCTGAAGCTGGGGGATTCCGGATATGACCGGTATAAAATGGAACGAAATTATTACCTGATCGGGGGCTATGATTTTGAATTGAACCGTGATCTTAGCCTATCTCCGTCCACTTTACTAAAATATGCCGAAAATGGAAAGTTCCAGGCAGATATCACCAGCAAGTTGGTTTTTCAGCAGTCGTATTGGGGAGGGCTTACCTATCGAACAGGCCAATCCATCATATTGTTGCTGGGGGTAAGCGTTGATAAGTTCATTTTTGGGTATGCCTATGACATCGGGCTCAACAGCATTCAGAAGCACAGCTATGGCACCCATGAATTTACCTTTGTGGCCAAATTTGGAGATAATGCCCGACGGTACCGCTGGCTGCAGCGATTCTAACACCTTTCGAATTTACAGGTAGGAGAGCTAACCATTTACCGGTAAAAAGGGATCATTTGCCGATTTTTGTTTTCCCGATCTGTCTTTCCTCATTACATTTGAGAAAATAATCTAGCGAATCATGGAAAAATATTCAAATTGGGAGAATGGCTCTTCAGGAGGAGGTCCACGAAGGGAAGGATCTCCCCATCCCACTCGCAGGACAGGAAGGGCACATTTGTTGCTCGGAATTGTGTTGATGTTTCTGGGCCTGTTCTTGATCGCCGACCTGGCAGATATTGTCCCCTGGAGGCTTCGCGATTTTATTTTCACCTGGCAGGCTTTGCTGATTTTCCTCGGTCTGATTTTTCTATCTAACAAAGAAAACAAGGGAACCGGAATCATCCTCATTGTGATTGGATCCTTTTTTCTCTTGCCAAGATTTTTTGACGTCCCTTATTACTGGCGTTCCCTTTTCTGGCCTTCCATACTGATAATCCTCGGTCTTGTGATTATATTCAGCAGCCGCAGATCGGGGAGGACCGCTGTGTTCGGCGCCAATAAGAGGACCAGCAGTGAAGACTGGCTCGACGACGTAAGCGTATTCGGAGGAGGAGATAAGCTCATCACTTCTCAGCAGTTTCAAGGTGGAAAGCTCACCCATATCTTCGGCGGATCCAAAGTGGACTTCACCCAGGCAAAGCTGGCACCCGGCAAGAACTACTTGGAAGTGGTCATGATTTTCGGGGGGACCAAACTCATTGTTCCTGAAAGCTGGAATGTAAAGATCGAAGTTACCTCGGTATTTGGGGGATTTTCAGATAAGCGCGTCAAGACCATCGTGGTTTCTGAATCCGACAGGAGTCTGCATATCAGCGGTGTAAATGTGTTTGGCGGTGGTGAAATCGTCAATTACCTGTAACCATGAGTCACCCGATTACCGGTAACAGAAGGGCAGTTTTGATCTATTCCTTTGTGTGGTTGCTTATTTCGGCTACACAAGGGGTACTTTATCATTTCATTCTTCAGTTTCGGTGGTCGTGACGGATGCCCTGATATCCAGCTTTCTATTCGGTTTCCTGGGTTTGCTGGCCTGGTATCCCACCCGGTATATTCCCTTTCAGAAACATTCTCCCTTCTATTCCATCCTGGCCCATGTGGTAGCAGGCCTTCTTGTTTTGGGAGCCTGGGTCTTGTTGAGTGTGGCCATCCTGAATGCATCTTTCAGCATGCAGGACAAATACATCGAATTCCTGAATAATTCCATCGCCTGGAGGGCCATGCTGGGTAGCCTGGTATACCTGGTGCTGGTGCTGGTATATTACCTGGTCACCAATAGCCAGAAGCTGCAGGAACGTGCCCAGCAGGAGGAGCGATTGAAAAGCCTGGTCAGGGAGGCAGAACTGAGCATGCTGAAGTCACAAATCAACCCCCATTTTCTGTTCAATTCGCTGAATTCGATCGCCAGCCTGACCATGTCCAATCCCGACGAAGCAAGGGACATGATCATCAGGTTGTCCGATTTCCTCCGGTATTCGCTCAAGCACCGTGAAAATGAGTTTGTACCCCTGAAGGAGGAATTGGGGCATATGAAAGACTACCTGGCCATTGAGAAGGTCAGGTTTGGAGACAAATTATTGTATGAATTTGAAATTGGTGCAGAATGTGAAAACTTCCCTGTTCCCACCATGATCTTCCAGCCTCTTTTTGAGAATGCCATCCGGCACAGTGTCTATGAGAGTACGGAGCCCGTTACCATCCGTTTTTCCTGCACGCCTGATAAGGGATATATGAAAACCACTATCAGCAATGATTACGATCCCCAGGTGCCCACCCGGAAGGGAACCGGCCTGGGGCTGCAGAATGTGAGGCAAAGGATCCAGTTGGGCTATAAGGAAAAAGCCTCCATGCAGTGGACCGGCGAAGGGGGAGTTTTTATGGTAACTATTCTATTTCCACGTATATTTACATAGCGATGAGTGAGATCAAAATTGTAATAGTCGAAGATGAAAGGCCCGCCAGGGATCTGCTTCGCACCTACCTGGAGGAATTTCCCGATATAAAGGTGATCGGGGAGTACGACAATGGCTTTGACGGATTGAAGGCCATCAACGAACTCTTGCCCGATGCCATTCTTCTGGATGTCCAGATGCCCAAGCTCACTGGATTTGAGATGCTTGAAGTACTCGAACACCAGCCTGAGGTAATTTTTACCACCGCTTATGACCAGTATGCTATTCGTGCTTTTGAGCGAAATGCGGTAGACTACCTGCTGAAACCCTTCTCAAGGGATCGTTTCAGATCGGCCATCTCCAAGTTGCAAGGCAGGATGGAGTCAAAGCCGGATGAGGGTGAGAAGGAAAGCAGTATAGACAGGATCCGGCAACACCTTGCCCAGAGCGATGAAAAGTTACACCGGGTGGTGATCAAGAAATCTGGCAAGATCCATGTGATCTCCACAGGCGATATCAATTTCCTGGAAGCCCAGGATGACTATGTCATGATCTATACCGACGAAGGAAAATTCCTGAAGCAGCAGACCATGAAGTATTTTGAGCAGCACCTGGATCCAGAGCAGTTTGTCAGGGTACATCGTTCCTACATCGCCAACATCACCCGGATTGAACGGATTGAACCTTATGAAAAGAGCAATTACATCCTGATCCTGAAGGATGGCAATAAAGTCCCCGTAAGCCGGAGTGGCATGCAGGTACTCAAAGAGAATCTGGATTTTTAAATAGGAAAGAGAAGATGACCTTGCAGATTGAAGAGAAAGACCTCAACAAATTCATAGTGGTGGGCGACAGGGTGCTCATCAAGCCCAAGAACCAGCAGGAGAGGACCAAATCCGGACTCTATCTGCCCCCTGGTGTCCAGGAGAAGGAAAAGATACACAGTGGATATGTGCTAAAGGTGGGACCCGGCTATCCCATTCCGGCCATCCAGGACATGGACGAACCCTGGAAGGAAAGAAAAGAGGAGGTAAAGTATGTTCCACTGCAGCCCAAGGAAGGCGACCTGGCAGTGTATTTGCAAAAAAGTGGCTACGAGATTGAATTCAACAACGAGCGTTACGTCATAATTCCCCACTCAGCCATCCTGATGCTGATCAGGGATGATGATTTGTTCAAGTAGGTTTTTTGGTTTTCCATCTTCCTGATTTTCGCAGGGCCTGTTCGATGATCCATTCTATCTGGGCATTGGTGCTGCGGAATTCATCGGCAGCCCATTTTTCCACCGCTTCCATTTTGGCAGGATCCACCCGCAGGATAAAGGACTTTCTTTGGGACATATTACTGGTGTAGGGTTCCTGTATTGATCACGGGGCTGGGATCCTTATCCCCGCACAATACAACCATCAGGTTACTGATCATGGCTGCCTTCTTCTCCTCATCAAAGTCAACAATCTGTTTCTCTGACAATTGTTCGAGCGCCATCTGGACCATGGATACTGCTCCTTCCACAATCTTGAATCTGGCTGCTACCACTGCAGTGGCCTGTTGCCTTCTTAACATGGCACCTGCAATTTCCTCGGAATATGCCAGGAAGTTGATTCTTGCTTCAATCACTTTGATCCCGGCTATTTCCAGCCGTTCCCTGATTTCTTCTTCAAGCTCATGGTTTACCTCGGAACCGCCTCCCCTTAAGGTGATTTGGGCATCATGATCTTCAAAATTGTCGTAGGGGTAGGATCCTGCCAGCTTGCGCAAGGCGGTTTCGCTTTGTACAAACACAAAATGCACATAGTCGTCTACCTCGAAGGCCGCCTTGTAGGTTTCCTCTACCTTCCATACCAGTACACATCCGATCTTGATGGGATTGCCCACACTGTCATTTACCTTGATGGTTTCGCTATCGAAGTTGCGTGCCCTCAGGGAAATTTTTTTACGGACAAAGAAGGGATTCACCCAGAAAAATCCATTCTTTCTGATGGTTCCCTTATAGGCTCCAAACAAGACCAAGACACATGATTCATTGGGATTCACTACGGTAAATCCAATGGCTGTCAAAAGAAACAGGGGGATTAAAATAATTCCCGGTACAACCATGCCCAGGAGGAAGCTGAACAAACATGCCAGAAGAATGATCAAAAGAACCACAAGCATCAGGTAGCCTGATGGGGCGGAGTATGTCTTTTCTGCTTTCATGGATTGGGGGTTTTAGTGATATTAAAATGATATCATAAATATATCACATTTATTTCATTTATCAAACAACTAATGGGAACATGGCTACGCTTCCATACACTCCCGGTGCCTGAAACAGGAAACGAGGTGATCGTTCACCAGTCCGGTGGCCTGAAGGTGTGCATACAGGATGGTAGAGCCCAGGAAGCGGAATCCCCGTTGTTTCATGTCTTTTGCAAGGGCGTCCGACTGTGGGGAGGTGGCGGGAATGTCTGAAAGTGAGTGATAATGGTTCACCAGCTGCCTGCCTTCCACAAACTCCCAGATATAATTGCAGAAGCTTCCATATTGCGATTGTATTTCCAGGAACCTTCGGGCATTGCTGATGGAGGATTCAATCTTTTTACGGTTCCTGATGATTCCAGGGTCCTGAAGCATGCCGGCGATCCGCGACTCATCAAAACTTGCCACCTTTTCAGGATGGAAATCTGCATATAGCCTGCGGTATCCCTCGCGCCTTTTCAGGATGGTCAGCCAGCTGAGTCCGGCCTGGGCAGATTCCAGCACAAGGAATTCAAATTGTTTCTGATCCTTGTGCACCGGGACTCCCCACTCCAGGTCGTGATAATCCACGTAGATGGGATCGGAAAGGCTCCAGGGGCATCGCTTTTTCTCATCCATGTTTCAAGATAGTGAAATGTCAGAATTTTATTTAGAATTGGTATATCTTATTGGCATAAGCGGGGAGTTTGCATGTCTTATTTCGAATTTATGTATCTTTGCGTCACACAAGCCAATATTTTTTTAACCACCATTGTGAAAGAAATAACAATAATCCGAAATCAGGTATTCCAGGTATAATAAACAGTTGGGTAGGGACCCGATGTCATTTCCGGACCGGAAGTGCAAACCCACAAAAAAGATTGATTCGAAATAAGCCAGCAAAAGGGAATTGGAGGGTGAAAAGTGTGCAATTCCTCTGCTTTGGTCATAAATTTATAGATACAACAGGCACAACTTAGATTGATGAAAAAGATTACATCGCTTGAAGATCTCCATAGGATGCGAGATGAAAAACAAAGGGAAATCCAAGGCCGGATCAAGGGCACAGGAGATTCAGAAAACCTGGTACAGGTCAAAGTCGCCATGGCCACCTGCGGCATTGCTTCCGGTGCCAAGGATACCATGGAGTTCATGATCGGTGCCCTTGAAAAGCGCGGAGTGGAGGCCCAGGTTACCCAAACGGGCTGCATGGGGTACTGTTATGCGGAACCCACCATCGAAGTCACACTCCCCGGCAAGGAAGCAGTGGTATTCGGAGGTGTAAACCTTGAGAAAGCCGACGAAATCATTGAGAAGTATATAAAGGGTGGTGAACTGGTGGATGGGATCATCCCCTTGAACTACGAAACCATCGATAACAAGGAATAGGAGGAGAACATATGTCTGAATACAGCATGCATTTGCTTGTTTGCGGCGGTACAAGCTGCAAATCCCGGGAAAGCGATATCCTTGCAGAGAAGCTGAGGAAGGAGCTGTCAAAACAAGGCCTCGATGAGACCGTACAGGTGATCCTGACCGGCTGCTTCGGATTTTGCGAGAAGGGCCCTGTAATGAAAGTATTACCTGATAATACCTACTATACACAGGTGAAACCTGAAGATGCTGAGGCCATCGTTGAGGAACATGTGGTAAAAGGGAAAAGGGTGGAGCGCCTGCTTTACAAAGGCTTCCAGAAGAAACAACTCAGAATTGCCCTGCGGAACTGCGGGGTGATCGATCCGGAACTCATCGATGAGTACATCACCAGGGATGGATACCAGGCACTGGGAGAGGTGCTCACCAAACAAACTCCGGAGGAAACCATTGAGCTGATGAAAGCCTCGGGCCTCAGGGGCCGGGGAGGGGCAGGATTCCCGGCCGGACTGAAGTGGGAATTTGCCAGAAGGAATGAGGCCGATCAGAAATATGTGGTCTGCAACGCCGACGAAGGCGACCCGGGGGCTTTCATGGACCGTTCCATCCTGGAGGGAGATCCCCATTCTGTGCTGGAGGCCATGGCCATCGTGGGTCACTGTATCGGGGCCGATATGGGATATATATACATCCGCGCCGAGTACCCCCTGGCCATTGAACGTTTGAAAATTGCCATTGGCCAGGCCCGGGAATATGGTTTGCTGGGGAAAGACATCCTGGGTTCGGGATTCAATTTCGACATCGACCTGAAATACGGTGCCGGAGCTTTTGTTTGCGGCGAAGAAACGGCCCTGATCCACTCCATGGAAGGGGAAAGGGGTGAGCCCAGCCTGAAACCCCCTTTCCCGGCCGAAAGCGGATACATGGGCAAACCCACCAATGTGAACAACGTGGAGACCCTGGCCAATGTGCCTGTGATTATCCTCAAGGGGGCCGATTGGTTCAGCAGCATTGGTACTGAAAGTTCCAAGGGAACCAAGGTCTTTGCCCTGGCCGGAAAGATCAACAATGTGGGACTGATCGAAGTGCCCATGGGGACCACCCTTCGGGAGGTGATCTTTGAGATTGGCGGGGGAATCAGGGATGGAAAGAAATTTAAAGCCGTACAGACGGGCGGGCCTTCCGGCGGTTGCCTCACCGAAAAGCACCTCGATACCCCCATTGATTATGAAAACCTGGTGGCCAACGGTTCCATGATGGGATCGGGAGGGATGATTGTGATGGACGAGGACGACTGCATGGTTTCTATCGCACGCTTCTACCTGGACTTTACGGTGGAAGAGTCCTGTGGAAAATGCGCTCCATGCCGCATTGGAAATAAGAGATTGCACGAATTGCTGGAAAGGGTCTGTGAAGGGAAGGGCGAAGAGAGCGACCTGCTTCGTTTGCGGAACCTGGGAGAAGTCATCAAAGACACCTCCCTTTGCGGACTGGGACAAAGCTCACCCAATCCGGTGCTTTCCACCATGGATAATTTCTACGGGGAGTACCTTTCCCATGTGGCCGATAAAAAATGTCCCTCAGGGGTATGTACCGATCTGCTGGAGTACTTCATCGTGGAGGAGAATTGCATAGGCTGCACTGCCTGTGCAAGGGCCTGTCCGGTGGGAGCCATATCCGGAGAGCGCAAGGAACTCCACCTGATTAACCAGGAAACCTGCATCAAATGCGGGGCCTGTCTGGAGAAATGTAAATTCGATGCGGTGATCTTAAAATAACAGAGATGAGTCAAGTGAAACTTACCATAGATGGAAGAACGGTGGAAGTGGCTGCAGGCACCACCATTTACAAAGCTGCCAGGGAACTGGATATCAACATCCCGGTGCTTTGTTACATGGATCTGAAAGATTTGAATATTGAAAACAAACCAGGGGGCTGCAGGATTTGTTCCGTGGAAGTGGAGGGCCGTAAGAACCTGGCACCTTCCTGTTCTACAGAGGTATTCGACGGAATGGTGGTCAGGACCAATAGCATGCGGGTGATCAATGCCCGCAGAACGGTCATGGAGCTGATCCTGTCTGACCATCCCAAAGATTGTCTTTCCTGCGCCAAATCCGGGAACTGCGACCTTCAGGACATGGCGGTCAAGCTGGGGATCCGGGAGATCCCCGGACAGGAGTATGCCGAGATGTCGACCTATCGCCTCGATACCTCTCCTTCCATTATCCGGGAACTGGATAAGTGCATCATGTGCCGAAGGTGTGAGACCATGTGCAATGACTTTCAGACCGTGGGAGCCCTGCATGCCGTAAACCGGGGTTTTCAGGCCGTGGTGGCCCCGGCTTTTGAGATGGACCTGGTACACTCACCATGTACCTATTGCGGGCAATGTGTGGCCGTATGCCCCACAGGGGCCCTCACCGAGGTGGATCATTCGGGCAAGGTCATTGCGGCGCTCAACGATCCTTCCAAGACCGTGGTGGTCCAGACAGCACCCGCTGTCCGTGCTGCCCTGGGGGAGGCATTTGGGATGGAACCGGGCACCCGGGTAACCGGACAAATGGTGACCGCCCTTCGCCAGCTGGGATTTGATTATGTGTTCGATACAGACTTTGCTGCCGACCTGACCATCATGGAGGAGGGGACAGAACTCCTTTCCAGGCTTGGCAAATACCTGGCCGGGGACAAGGAGGTAAAGCTGCCCATATTAACATCCTGTTGTCCGGGCTGGGTGAACTTCTTTGAGTACAATTACCCCGACCTGAAGGATGTGCCCTCCACCGCCCGTTCGCCACAGCAGATGTTCGGTTCCATTGCCAAGAGT
>CBDTYO010000160.1:0-9048 GCA_965364615.1 uncultured Bacteroidia bacterium | reverse complement strand
GAAGCACAGCCATGCCTGTTAGCTTGTTAAATATGAATATGTTGTAAAGATATTCCTTCAATATTCTGAGACGATTGAAAATCACTCCTGCCAGATTGAGCATCAACAGTCGTCCAAGAAAGACTCCCATAAGCAAGCCCAGGTTAAAAATAAACATGCCCCAGCCATGCAGGCCATAAGGAGCCATTCCGAGTCTTACTTCAAGATCATACATCAAAAATCCCACACTCAAAAAATAGAAAAGGTATAAAACTCTATCTAACTGGTTCTGCAACAAACTGTTATCCTGAAACATCCGGTTGGCCACCTGGAAATTCACCGAGGCCTGAATGGTTTGAATGATCAGGTTGCCATAATACACCCTGATCCAGGCTAAGAATCCTGCAAGCAGGAACAGGTAAATGAAATACCATGTGGGGGGATGAATAACAGCTTTTAAAAGGATTTCCTGGCCCGGCATTTGCATGAATTTGCCCACAAAGATACTTATCACTCTTTCTTAAAAAAAGTTAATAAATGGGAAGTTTCGTTTTCTTTGTAGTTCCTTTATACTCATTTAAAGAGCATTGTCATGAAACATAAGAGGCGCTTCATATACTTGGGAGGAATTCTCATTCTTGTTTTTGGCCTTGGGTTTTCCACCCTGGGAAACAAAGATCTTGAACTTGTCAAGAACCTGGACATCTACTATACCCTGTTCCGCGAGCTAAACATGTTTTACGTGGATGAAACAGACCCGGAAGAATTGGTCACCACCAGCATCGAGGCCATGCTTTCCTCCCTGGATCCTTATACCACCTTTATCCCCGAGTCTGATATGGATGATTTCCAGTTTCAAACCACCGGGGAATACGGGGGAATCGGATCTCTGATCCGAAGGGTGGATAATGCAGTGATGATCGCAGAACCTTATGCGGGGTTTCCTGCAGAAAAAGCTGGAATGCGGGCTGGAGACAAGATACTGAAAGTAGATGGAGTCTCTACCCGTGATATGGCCATTGAATCGGTCAGTGACAAGTTGAAGGGAAAACCGGGTACCGAGCTTGTTCTGACCGTGGAACGCTATGGTGAAGCAAAGCCTTTGGTTTTTACACTGGTAAGGGAGAAGGTAAGCATAAAAAATGTTCCCTACTACGGCATGATTGACCAGCGGACCGGATACATACGGATCTCCAATTTTACCCATGGTGCTGGCAAGGAGGTCGAGCAGGCCCTGCTTTCCCTGAAAAAAGACCATGATTTGGCCTCCCTGGTGCTTGATCTGCGGGGCAATCCGGGTGGTCTTCTGATCGAAGCGGTCAGGATCTGCAATATATTCGTGGATAAGGGAGAAAAGATCGTCAGTACCCGGGGCAAGATGGAACAGTGGGATTCGGATTATACCACCACCATCAATCCGGTGGATACAGAAATTCCCCTGGTCGTATTGGTCAACCGGGCATCTGCTTCCGCTTCTGAGATTGTCGCCGGAGCCCTGCAGGACCTGGACCGGGCTGTGGTGATCGGACAGCGCACTTTTGGGAAAGGGCTGGTGCAGACTTCCAGACCTTTGAAATACAATGCCCAACTGAAAGTCACCACCGCCAAGTATTATATCCCCAGCGGAAGATGTATCCAGGCACTGGATTATTCCCATCGAAATGAAGATGGCAGTGTGGGATACATCCCTGACTCACTGATTTCCGAATATACCACCCGAAATGGTCGGCTTGTTTACGATGGAGGGGGAATTGAGCCGGATTTTGAGGTGGTGTCTGAAATGCTCCCGGAAATTGCTGTTCAATTATTCACCCAGGGCATGTTTTTTGATTTCGCCACCCGCTATCGCAACACACACGAGGAAATAGCTTCACCCGAAACATATTCATTGTCAGACGAGGATTATGAACTTTTTAAAGTTTTTCTTGAAGAAAGGAATTTCGAATTTCAAACTGCCAGTGAAAAGGCCTTTGCTGATTTGATGCGCACTGCCAAAAGAGAAAAATATTATGCACTGGCCGAAGAGGAATTCGCCTCGCTGGAAGAGAAGCTCTTGCACAACAACCTGAAAGATCTTGAAACCTTTAAGAAAGAGATCAGACAAATCTTACAAGAAGAAATTGCCAACCATTACTATTTCCGGGCTGGCCGGATCCAGGCCCAGATCCAGGAAGATATCCAGCTCGACAAGGCCAGGGAAGTGCTTAATACTCCCGGCATGCTCAGAGAAGTGCTGGCAGGGAACCAGGGAGCCCTGACCAGGGCCGGAAATATGAATCTGGTGCATTAATGTGCTTCCAGCCAGTTGCTGCCTGCTCCCCAATCCACGGTAAGCGGGACTGACAGAGAGGCTGCATTTTCCATTTCCCGGAGGACGGTGGTTTTCAGTTTTTCCAATTCCCCGGGCAGAACATCGAAGTTTAATTCGTCGTGCACCTGCAGGATCATGGAAGACCGGAAATTCAGCTTGTCCAATGAGGCCTGAATGCGAATCATGGCAATCTTGATTATATCTGCGGCCGAACCCTGGATGGGTGTGTTGATGGCATTCCGTTCTGCATTGCCCCTCACCACCGAATTCCTTGACAGGATATCGGGCAGGTACCTTCTTCTGCCAAACATGGTTTCCACATATCCCTGCTCTCTGGCCATCCCGATGGATGCATCCATAAATTTTCGTACCCCCGGATAATTCTCAAAATAGCCATCGATCAAGGTCCTGGCCTCACTTCTAGAAATACGCATTCTTTGAGCGAGACCAAAGGCCGAAATTCCGTAGATAATGCCAAAATTGGCGGTCTTGGCTGCATTTCGCATTTCCTTGCTCACCTTTTGAGGGTCCACCTTGTAAATTTTTGCCGCAGTGGCAGTATGTATGTCTTCCTCATTGACAAAAGCCTCTATCATCTGGGGATCCTTACTCAGATGAGCCATCAGCCTGAGTTCAATCTGTGAATAATCGGCCGAGAAGAAAACATTTTCCTGGCTTTCGGGGATAAAAGCTTTTCGAATCTCTCGTCCCCGTTCTTCCCTGACCGGAATGTTTTGCAAATTTGGATTGACTGAAGAGAGTCTTCCTGTGCTGACCAGCGCCTGGTTGTATGAGGTATGTATTTTGCCGGTCCCCGGCTTCACCAGCTTGGGCAAAGCGCTCACATAAGTGTTGAGAAGCTTCTTCAAGGACCTGAATTCCAGCATGCGTTCCACAATGGGATGCTTATCCTTCAATTGGATCAACACTTCTTCGCCCGTGGCGTATTGCCTGGTTTTTGTCTTTTTGGGATCCGGAATGATTTTCAGCCTGTCAAATAATACCTCACCCAGTTGTCTGGGTGAACTGATGTTGAATTCCGTGCCGGCCAGTTTGAAAATATCCTGTTCCACCCGAAGGGTTTCCTCTCTTAGCTCTTCTGCGAAAACATTCAGAGCGTCCACATCCAGTTTCACTCCCTGATGCTCCATGCGCATCAGAACAGGTATCAGGGGCATTTCTATTTGCTCATACAAGCTTTTGAATCCCTCCTTGTCCAATTCCTTTTTGAATATATGTACCAGCTGCCAGGTAATATCTGCATCCTCCCCTGCATATTCACTGGCCTTTTCCGGGGGAACCGATCTGAAAGATGTTTGCCTTTTTCCCTTTTCCCCAATCAGAGACTCTATCTTGACCATGGAATAGCCCAGGTATTGTTCAGCCAGGACATTCAGGTTATGTTTCTGGTCCGGTTTCAGGATAAAATGTGCTATCATGGTATCAAATAAAGTACCCTTAACTTCTATCTCATAATTCTTTAAGATGTGCAGGTCGTACTTCAGATTTTGTCCATACTTGTCTATCCCGGGATCCAGAAACGGCCCTTTGAGGATTTCTGTCCATGCCAGAACTTCCTCAGGGTCCTCGCCAAAAGCCACATATACAGCCTTGTGTGCTTCCCAACTAAAAGCAATACCCACCAGTTCCGCTTCAAGGGGATCCAGTCCCGTTGTTTCCGTGTCAAAACAAAAAGCCCTGAGACCGGCCAATTCTTTGGCCAGTTCTTTTACGCCTTGCAGGTTATCGATGAGTTTGTACTGGTGAGCCACGGTTTCTATAGAATCCAGGTTAGATGCGGCATTCGGCATTCCTTCTGCCGATGCTTCCCCAAATAGCGTGGCCTGTGGTCCGGTCGCAGGGGATGGAAGCGTTTCCTGGGCTGTCGAAAGGATTCGCTCTGCAATGTTCTTGAATTCCAATTCCTGAAAAAGTCCCTGCAAAGCCTCCTTGTTCATTTCCCTTCTCTTCAGTTCGTCGAAGGAGACCTTAATGGGCACATTCAGAGAGATGGTTGCCAGCTCTTTGGACAGGATTACCTGCTCCTTAAAATTAACCAGATTCTCCTTTTGCTTCCCTTTCAGTTGCTCAATGTTTTCATAGACTCCTTCCACAGAGTGAAACTGTCCTATCAATTTCTTGGCAGTTTTCTCTCCAATACCGGGAGCTCCTGGAATATTATCGGACGAATCTCCCCACAATGCCAGAATATCAATCACCTGATGTGGATGTTCCACGAGGAACTTTTCCTGTACTTCTTCAGGGCCCAGTACCTCAGGAGTTGCACCTCCCCGGCTTGGCTTATACATAAAAATCTTTTCAGAGACCAGCTGCGCAAAATCCTTGTCCGGAGTCATCATATATACTGTAAATCCCTCTTTATCAGCGTTTTTAGCCAATGTTCCAATGACATCGTCCGCTTCAAAACCATCCACTTCAAGCACAGGTATATTGAATCCTTCTACCAGTTTTTTTACATAAGGCACGGCGACCTTAATATCTTCCGGAGTGGATTCACGATTGGCTTTGTATTCGGGGAACAGCTCATGTCGGAATGTGGGTCCCGGGGGATCAAATACCACAGCAATGTGAGAAGGATTTTCTTTCCGGAGTATTTCCTCCAGGGCCAGCGTGAAACCGAATACCGTAGAAGTGGGCATCCCCCGGGAATTGGTCATGGGATTTGAAATGAACGCATAATATGCCCTGAAAATGAGTGCATAGGCATCCAAAAGGAATAGTTTCTTCTCCAAAATATAAACTTTATCTATTGATTATCTGTCATATACCACTCTGCGAATGCGCTGGCTGTTTCATGGAGCCGAACAGAGTATAAATCAATGCCTGGCGGGAGTTTAGGCTTTATTGTATCCGCGATATAGACTACGAGATTTTCCACGGTGGGCTGAAAATCAAAAAAGTGCACCTTGTTGTACATTTGATTGGAGCGGTCAGGAATGGTCGGTCCCGCGACTCTGTTTAATACCAGTGAATGATCCAGCATGTCCACCACCGGTTCCTTGACCATCGTTTTCAGATCGCCAAAATCCAATATCATTCCCAACTTGGGATTGTCCGCATCTTTGATGGGTTCTCCTATAATCGTGACAAAAAGCTTGTAGGAGTGACCATGAATGTGTTTGCATTTTCCATCATAATTCCACAAGGCATGAGCCATCTCAAAATGGAATTCTTTGGTAACCCTGATTCTTCCCATATCTTCTTCATTCATTCACAAGCGCATTCACTGATGCAACGAACCAGCACGCTCAGATTTTTTCTTTTTAAGTAATAAAAGGTGTTCTTGCCTTTTCGTACAGAGGCAAGGATACCTTTGTCTTTCAGTATGCCCAGGTGATGGGAGGCGGTGGATTGCTCTATCTTGAGTCTTTGGTGTATCTCCGTAACATTCAACTGCTTCCCTTCTCCCAGGTGATGGAGAATGGCCAAACGCATGGGATGTGATATGGCTTTGATCATATTTGATGCTTTCTCCACTTCTTCCGGCTTCAGGTCAGCAAATTCCATGATTTACGGGATTTTAGAATACATATTGAACAAATACAAATATATGAATATTTATCTCATTTAATATGTGTTCCTGGATGGTCGGACATTTTATCCAATTATGTTTTCTTTTCCTACCTTTGACCATTCCCATGCCTAACAAATGATCAGCTTAGAGGAAATCAGGCGACCGGTGAGCGCCGAAATGAAAGAATTCAATTCCCGCTTCAAAAAAGAGGCATCCAGCAATATTCCCCTGCTGAATGTGGTTACACGTTACATTTTACACCGCAAAGGAAAACAGATGCGTCCCCTCTTTGTTTTCCTCTCTTCCAGGCTCAACGGCCAAATCACAGAATCAACATATACAGCCGCCGCTCTGGTGGAATTGATGCACACGGCCACCCTGGTTCATGATGATGTTGTGGATGAATCCAATGAACGCCGGGGTGCTTTTAGTATCAACGCCATCTGGAGGTCCAAAGTGGCCGTCTTGTTTGGAGATTATCTATTGGCCAAAGGTCTCCAGCTTGCGGTGGAAAAAAAGGAGTACGATCTCTTGGAAATCGTATCGAACACCTCCCGGGAGATGAGCGAGGGTGAGCTGCTGCAATTGCAAAAATCCAGAAGCCTGAACATCGATATGGATACCTATTATGAGGTGATCCGGAAAAAGACAGCCAGCCTGATCGCCTCCTGTACTGCCAGCGGTGCCAAAGCAGCAGGAGCTTCCAATGCCACTGTAGAACTTGTCCATCAGATGGGCATAGAGATCGGCATGGCCTTTCAAATTAAAGACGATCTATTTGATTATCAGCCTCATGGGCTTATTGGCAAGCCCACAGGAAATGATATCAAGGAGAAGAAATTCACGCTTCCACTCATCTATGCCCTAAACCAGGCTGCGCCTGCCAAAAGAAAGTCCATGATCAGAAAGATTAAAAACGGAAGACGCAGTCAGCGCGTGGTCAATGAGGTGGTCCAGTTTGTACAGGAAATGGGAGGTATTGAATTTGCCAGCAACAGAATGAATGAGTACAAAACCAAAGCCATGGAAATCCTTCATACCTTTCCCGAATCACCTTCAAGAGATTCCTTGCGGGACCTGGTGGAATATACGGTCTCCAGAAAAAAGTAGATCAGGAATTAAGGCTTTGAAAGAACTGTTGAACTTTCATTGCGCGGGTACGACCAATTTCTTCCGCAAGCATTTCCAGAGAAGCTTTCTTAATACCCTCCACCGATTTGAATCGAATGAATAATCGTTCGATGGATTTGGGACCCACTCCGGAAATGTTTTCAAGCAAAGACCTGGTCATGCTCCCGGAACGTTTCAACCTGTGAAAATCTATACCGAAACGATGCGCCTCGTTTCTTAGATGTTGAACCAGCTTCAGAGATTCCGAATTCTTATCAATGTAAAGCGGAACCGGATCGTCCGGGAAATAGATTTCCTCCAGTTTCTTGGCAATTCCAATGATGGCCACTTTGCCACGGAGCTCCAATTTATCAAGACTCTTGAGGGCCGAATTCAATTGTCCCTTGCCTCCATCAATGATCACCAATTGTGGAAGATCCTGATCTTCCTCCAGCAATCTCCTGTATCTCCTGTAGACCACTTCCTCCATGGAGGCAAAATCGTCAATGCCCTTTACTTCCCTGATGTTATAATGCCGGTACTCTTTTTTGGCGGGTCTCCCGTTCCTAAAAACCACACATGCAGCCACAGGTTCACTGCCCTGCATATTGCTATTATCGAAACATTCTATATGCGCAGGCTTATCTTTCAATCTTAGGTCAGTTTGAAGTGCAAGCAGGATCCTTTCGCTTGTTGAACTGCCTTTTTTTACAGAAGCATTCTTTCGTTTTTCCATCCGGTGACTGAGGGCGTTTCTCCTGGAAAGATCCAATAGCTTTTTCTTGTCACCCTGCTTGGGAATGATCTGTTTCACGCCCGGGAAAAAGTCGCCGATCTCCGTGGGTAGAATGATTTCCCTGGACTGGCTCTCATTCCTGCTGCGGATATCGGCAATGGCATAAGCCAGTAAATCGCGGTCCTCCTCATCCAGTCTTTTCTTAATTTCCACGGTGTGTGCCTGTATTATCGCTCCCTTTACCACTTTCAGAAAATTCACGAAAGCCTCCTTTTCATCACTCACGATGCTATAGACCTCCACATCGTGAATGGAAGAATTCACAATGGTGGATTTGCTCTGGTAGCGGGACAGGATCTCTATTTTCTCTTTGTATTGCATGGCTTCCTCAAACAGAAACGCCGCTGACTTCTTTTCCATCTCGTTCTTCAGGAAGGCAATTACTTCATTGAGATTGCCTTTGATGATCTCCCTGATGTGTGCGATGCCCTGTGCATAATCTTCTTCACTTTGCAAGCCCACGCATGGGGCTTTGCAGTTTCCAATGTGGTACTCCAGGCAAACCTTAAATTTTCCACTTTGTATGTTTTCCCGGGTCAAGGCAAGTTTGCAGGTTCGCAACTGGTAAATCTGCCGGATGAGCGTCAAAAGCACTTTCACCGCATAGGCAGAAGTAAATGGGCCAAAATACTTGGATCCGTCATTGATGACCGTACGTGTGGAAAACACCCTGGGAAAAGGTTCGTTCTTGATACAGATCCAGGGAAAAGTTTTATCATCCTTTAACAAGATGTTGTATTTGGGTTGGTGCTTTTTGATCAAGGTGTTCTCGAGAAGAAGGGCATCGGATTCACTTTCGACCACAATGCACTTCACATCAGCCACCTTTTGAACAAGGACCTTGAGTTTATAAGAGTCATACCTTTTTCTGCCAAAATAAGAAGAAACCCTTTTTCTAAGATTTTTGGCCTTACCCACGTAAATGATGTTTCCGTGTTTATCATAAAACTGATATACTCCGGGCTGACCAGGCAATCCTTTGCTCAATGCTGATAAATCCAAAATCTCTGTCATTTTAATACTTTGGAGGCTTAATATTCCCGCCATGGTGCCGGTGGCCAAATAAATATCGCATTCTCAGAGGCTGTACAAGCACGTTTTGCATGCCTGAGCATGATCTAAGTGACTCAATTTCATATTTTTCGGGCAGATGATGACGGCAAAATTCATACTGAGCCTTTTGGGGGCAACGAGAAGAATCATTGGCCCTCAAAAGCGATCATGGCATCCATCTGGTATTGGGAAAGCCTCTTTCTGCCCTGAAGGTCCAGAAGGTCCACCAGAACCCAGTTTTCGCGAATGAGCGCACTTTCGACG
>CBDTYO010000159.1:0-9051 GCA_965364615.1 uncultured Bacteroidia bacterium | reverse complement strand
CGTCCCAGCCCTTTACATGGCCCTCCTTGACCAGATTCAACAGCACCCGCTTGCTGAGCACGGTATAACTCAGGTTGAGCCGGTTGAATTCGGTTTGCCTGGGCCTGTAATCGTTGTCTTTCAGATGCTCCACCAGCCAGTCGTAGAGGGGACGGTGCACCTCGAATTCAAGGGTACAAAGCGAGTGGGTCACTCCTTCGAAAAAATCGGACTGCCCATGGGCAAAATCATACATGGGATAGACCTTCCAGGCATCACCGGTTCGGTGGTGGGGATGGAAGAGGATGCGGTAGATCACCGGATCGCGCATGTGCATATTGGAAGAGGCCATGTCTATCTTGGCCCTCAGCACCCTGGAACCTTCCGGGAACTCTCCGGCATTCATCCGTTGGAACAGGTCCAGGTTTTCCTCCACAGGGCGTTCCCGGTAGGGACTGTTTTTACCGGGCTCGGTGGGTGTTCCTTTCTGGCTGGCAATTTCTTCTGAGGACTGATCGTCCACATAGGCCAGTTCCTTTTTAATCAGGTCTATGGCAAATTCATACAGTTTGCCGAAATAATCTGAAGCATAGTATTCCCGGTCTTCCCAGTCAAACCCCAGCCAACGGATGTCTTCTTTGATGGAGTCCACATATTCCACATCCTCCTTGGTGGGGTTGGTATCATCGAAACGGAGATTGCATTTTCCTCCGTATTTTTCCGCAATGCCAAAATCGAGACAGATGGCCTTGGCGTGGCCTATGTGAAGGTAGCCATTCGGCTCGGGGGGAAAACGGGTATGGACCCTGCCACCGTCTCTGCCGGTCCGCAGATCTTCTTCCACGATGGCCTCAATGAAGTTGAGACTCTTCTTTTCCGCCTTATCTTCTTTATGTTCTGTCATGTTTCGGTCCTTTAAAGCCCCACAAAATTAGCATTTCTGCCGAACTAAAAAGCACCTTGCCCCTGTGCCTGGCATTTATTCCACCGTCAGGGAATCGGCAGGATTGGCTGTGGCGGCCTTATAGGACTGATAACTGACCGTCAGGGCTGTGGGGACAAGGATCAGCAGAATGGTCCAAAGGAAGATCAGCGGCCCGATGGTATACCTGTAGACATAATTTTCCAGCCAGTCGGACATCAGGAACCACACCGCCGGAATGGACAAGGCAAAGGAGACCAGGATCAGCAACAGGAACTCCCAGGAGATGATCCTCAGGATCCTGCCCACGCTTGCACCGAACACCTTTCGGATCCCTATTTCCTTGGTTCTGCGCTCGGTGGTATAGGAGGCCAGTCCGAACAGGCCAAGGCAGGCAATGATGATCACCAGGAGGGTAAATCCGGCAAATACTGCCCGGCGGTTCCGGTCATTGGCGAACTGCTCCATGAAATCATCCTCCAAAAAGGAGTAATCGTACGGCTTGCCTGGAAATATCTCTGTCCATTTCTCCCCGATATAGGACAGTGCGGCTTCGCTGTCCCTGTCTGGCAGCTTGATATACATCAGTGGGTTATCCAGCCGGTACAGAAGCATCAGGGATTCCACCTCGTTGTACATACCGGTCTGGTGGTAGTCTTCCATCACCCCAATGACCCTGCCCATGATTTGTGAGCCATCGCCCAGCTGCACACGCTTGCCAATGGGTTCGTCCCAGTTCAATCTTTCTGCCAGGGTCTCATTGACCAGCACTCCCGTCAGCGTATCCCCAATGAAATCCATGGAAAAATCCCGGCCTTCTGCCATTCGGATGCCCAGGGTCTCGGTGAAATCATGATCCACCACGGCAAAATTGATCCCCCGGGAATCCATCCCGTTGGATGTCTCCACCTGAAAGATGACCTTCGAGGAACCATCGCCGATACGGGTGTTGGTCAGGCCCACATGCTGGATCCGCGGATTCTCAATCAACTGTTCCTTCAGCAATCGCATCTTGGTGATGGGCTCGTTGTCGGGCAGCTGCAAACTGACCACATTTTCCATCTCCCAGCCCTGGTCCTTGCTTTGCATGTATTCGAGTTGTTTGATCACCACCAGGGTGCTGGCGATCATCACACCGGATATGGTAAACTGGATCACGGTCAATACCTTCCGGAAAATCCCCCTGGATGTGCCCGACTGGGTAATTCCTTTCATCACCATGACCGGTGAGAACCTCGACAGGAAAATCGCAGGGTAGGTGCCCCCAAGAATGCCCACCACAAACATGATCCCCAAAAGGCTGAGAATGGCGATGGGCCTGCCCAGCACCTCCAGCGTAAATTCCTTTCCCGAAAGCATGTTCAGCTGAGGCAACAGGATCATGATCAAGGCCATGCTCAGTGCCAATGAAAAGAAAGTCAGCAAGGAAGATTCTGTCAGGAACTGGGCAATCAGCAATCGCCTGCTGGAACCAGTCACTTTTCGCAGGCTGATCTCTTTGGCCCTTTTGGCGGAGCGGGCCGTGGCCAGGTTGATGTAGTTCAGGGTGGCAATCAGAAGCAGGAAGAAGGCCACAATGCTGAAGATGATCACATACTGTATGCTACCGGTGGGCCGGGGTTCGTTGGCATTGTCCGAACGAAGATGAATGTCGGTCACTTTCATCAACTCATACTCTACCGTGATACCAATGCCCTCAAAAATGGTGGCCATGTAACGATCGTACATATCCTTTATTTTTTCCTGGAAGGCAGCAGCATCTTCCCCTTCCTGCAGCAGAAGGTAGGTAAAGACCCCGAAATTGCCCCAGCTGCCCATCTGGGCCGGCAGGCTGTTGCGGGAGACCAGTCCGTCGAACAATACGTGTGAATTCCGCGGCACATCTTCTATGACTGCCGTGACCGTATAAATATCCTCTCCAACCTTCAGCGTATTGCCCACTGCTTTTTCGCCGCTGAAATACCGGGCAGCCATGGTTTCGGTCAGCACGATGGAATTGGGTTTATCCAGAGCCTCTTGTGTACTTCCTTCCAGCGCTTTGTAGGTAAATACATCGAAAAATGTGGAGTCGGCATAATAGACATCCTCCTCGGTGAATTCAATGTCCCCGTTCATGAAAAGGGCCCTCTGAAAATTGAACAACCGCGTGAAACCCTCCACTTCCGGGTAATCTTCTTTCACCTGGGGGGCAAAGGGTATCTGTGCCACGATCCAGGTAAATTCATCATCGGTTTCGGTGATGTGCGATTGTACCCGGTAAATGCGATCGGCATGCTCATGGTAACGGTCAAATCCCAGCTCATCGGAAACGTAAAGGATCAGGAACAGGGCAGCGGTGATACCAAGGGTCATCCCCAGGATATTCAAAAAGCTGTATGCAAATTTATGGGTGATATTGCGGAAGGCGCTTTTGACTAGACTTCTAAACATGAGCGTTTGATTAGTTGTTTATATGTATGAGGGATAAATGTATGACATGGTCTCTTCAATTAAAAGTTAAATAGTCCTAATTTTAGAAGTGAACTGAACCCTTTTAAAACTAAAATCATGGGAAAGATTATCATAGAAGAAATGGAATTCTATGCCTTCCACGGGCATTACCAGGAGGAGCAAATCGTGGGCAACAGGTTCCTGGTGGATTTGGACTTGCGAACCGATTTATCGGTTCCGGCGGATTCAGACAAACTGTCGGATGCGTTGAATTATCAAAAGGTCTACCAGATCATCAAGAAGGAAATGAAACGGACCAAGTCGAACCTGCTGGAGAATATCGGGAAAAGGATGCTGGACGCACTATTTCAGGAGATGGAGGGCATCCAAAAGGCTACGATCAGGGTCCGGAAATTAAATCCGCCCTTGGGAGGACCCATTAAATCGGTGGGTGTAACCTTAAGCCGAAAACAAAGCAAATAAAGGGAGCCCCTGGCTACTTGATGGTATAGGCATATTTAAAGATCCGGGTACTGGAGGAACCCAGTTTTTCGTATATGAGCTCTGGGTACTGGTATTCGTTGAGCCGAAGGTCATAGGTATATTCAAAATCGGTTTCTTGCACCGATTTGCGTACCATGTTGTTGATAAAAGATTCCCCGTTGAAATAATATTGCAGGTCTCCGAAGGGATGCTTGCTCTGGTCGTAGCTCATGCTAAGATGCTCCGTTTCGCCTGTGACAGGATCCAATATGGTACTTGAGATCAGGTTGCCCTGCACATCATACTCATGGGTCACGTTCCTGACCTGCTCTTCCTTATTGCCATTGGCCGAAAGTGCGTATTCTGATTCACGGATCACCTGATTGCCATTGTATTCCATTACCACGTAACCGGTATAGACCGAATCCTTGGGCTCCAGGTATACATAATCCAGGTTCCGGGATACCAGATCCACCCGTTCCGCCAGGAAGCCGTCATATACGAACCACATTTCATCCTGGACCTTGGCATCCACCTTCATGATCCTTACCACGGTCAGCCTGCCGGATGCATCGTATTCGAAATAGTGGGTCTGGTGGTTGCTCCAGGTAATGTGATCGATCAGGTCCGATTCGGGCAGGTAATGGAAATCGGCTATGATCTTATTGGTCATGGAACCCTGCACCTGGGTGATGGTCATATTCACTGGCAGGCAAATGGTTTCTTTTTCATCCATGTTGCTTTCACAGGCAAACAGGGATAAAAAGAGCGCAGCGATGGCAATGAAAGGATAGGATTTCATAGGGTTTGGTTCGCTTTATTACTTATTTACGCAGGGAACCGGGCTGCGTTCCGATCTTTCCACCAATGGCCCCTATCTGTTGACGAATTGGAGGCTTACCAATACCGGAAGGTGATCGGAGAAAAATGACCGGTTCCGGGAATCGGTCAAGGCCCCATAGCGAAGCACCTCCAGATCCTCAGAAACAAATACATAATCGATGCGGTTCCTGGGAGGATCATCGTAAGTAAAACCGTGGTAGGTGGCCACGGAAGCATAGGGGGCCAATCGGGTCACTTCAAAGGAATCGTTCAGCTTTTGCTTGATCAGCGCGATAGGCTCTGAGGAAGGAGGCAGGTTGAAGTCGCCGCACAACACCACCGGGGCCTTCCCTTCCGAGATCTCCCTGATCTTTTTCAGGATCAGGCTGGCCGATTCTTTCCGGGCTTCCTCCCCGCGATGATTGAAATGGGTATTGAACACGAATAACTGCTGGCCGGTTGGTTTCTCTTCCAGGTGAACCCAGCTGCAGACCCTCCTGCAGGCGGCATCCCAACCAAAGCTGCACTCGCCGGGAGTCTCAGACAGCCAGAAAGTACCTCCGTCCAGTTTCGTGAATCTGTCATGCTTGTAGAATACAGCCGAGAATTCTCCTTCCCGCTTTCCATCATCCCTTCCCACACCTTCGTAACTGAATTCTGGCAAAGCGGCTTCCAGGTCATCCATCTGTTCGGGCAAGGCCTCCTGAACGCCAAAAATATCGGCCCGGTGGAACCTGAACAGGGCGGCCACATCTGCCTTTCTGTAAGGCCAGGCATGCTCCCCATCCCCGGCGGTATTCATCCGGATGTTGTAGGTAATCAGTTCCACGGGCTCCTGGGCGACCACGCCTGTTACCCACAGCCAAACACATAATACTCCCAATACCCTCATATCCCAAACTTATTTAACCATTAACTATTAAACAGTAATCCATTAACCATCTCCCCATTAGCCTTTAGCGAAACCAATCCTCCGAACGCCTGCCTTAGCAAGCTAAACAGGCATATCCAGCCAGAAATACTGGCCCATGCCGATCCCAAACATCATGATGCCAAACAAACCGTGCAGCACCGAGGTAAACAAAACGCTCCCGGTGAGCTGGTACACCCGGGCAAAATAGAGTCCCCCGATAAAGGTAAGGATCATGGAGACGGGATCATAGTAGACAATGTGCAAAAATGAAAAAGTGATGCCGCTTGCCAGCACAAACTGCCATCCCTTGCGAAGAATGCGGGCATATCGCTTGTTCAGAAAGGTCCGGTAGATGATCTCCTGCCCGAAGGCCGAAAAAACTGGGTAAAATACACACATGGCCACATAGATCCAGGGATTGGCCCTGGGCAGATTGAACAGGTTCTCACGCTCAAAAAAATAAACATATGCCAGGGTAAGGAGGGTGCAAACTACCAGGACGATTCCGTTTTTTACCAGCATGTCTGCGGAAACTTGCCATCGAAACAGTTCCCGCCACTGAAAATCGGTGGTGCGCCTCAACACCAGGAAAATGAATAGCAATACTGGTACAATGATGATGCTGGGATGGATGAAATCCTTGTCGAAATAGATCAATAGGGGGATTCCAAAGAAAAGGAGCACAAATTCCAACCAGGTAAGAATCCTTCTTTTCATCTTGCCCCTCATTTCCCTTACAGGTTCTCCTTCCAGAATTTAGCCATCGTACGCCTGAGGTGAAGGCTGGTATTTTCTCTTTCCCGGATGGCGTGGGTGCGCATGGGATAGGACATCATATCAAACAGTTTGTCCTGCTTGATCAGTTCATCCACCAGCATTTCAAAGCTCTGGTAATGCACATTGTCATCTGCCGTGCCATGGATAAGGAGCAGCTTGCCTTCCAAGCCGGAGGCATGGGTGATGGGAGAGCCCAGGCGGTAGCCTTCCCTGTTTCCGTCAGGCAAACCCATATATCGCTCCTGGTAGGCTGTATCATATAGTTTCTGGTGGGATACGAAGGCAATGGCAATCCCGGTTTTGTATAGCATGGGATAGCGGAACATGCCATGCAAAGTCATGGAACCCCCACCGCTCCAGCCCCAGATCCCCACCCTGGCAGGATCAAGAAAGGCATGGGTGGAAAGTATCTTTCTGGCAGCTGCTGCCTGGTCTTCCGCTGCCAGAATTCCAATCTGTTCATAAATGGACTTTCGCCAGGCCCTTCCCCGGGGAACATCCGTCCCCCGGTTGTCCACACTGATCACCACATATCCTTGTTGGGCCAGGTATTGGTGCCATAAATCCCCTCCCGACCAGCGATCCTGCACCGTGGAACTTGCGGGTTCGCCATACACATAAAAAATCACCGGATAACGCTTCGCAGGATCAAAACCGGCCGGCTTTATCATCCACGCATCCAGCACCACCTCACCAATATCGACACGAAAGAACTCTTTGGGCGTAAGGCCCAGTTCGGCCACCTGTTCTTTGATGGCCTGGTTGTTTTCCATGATCCTTAAGGCCTTGTGCGATTTCATGTCCACCAGCGAAATGACCGGGGGTGTCTGGGCATTTTCAAAGGTGTGCAGGGCATACCTGGCATCGCCCGACATCACATAATTGTGTTGTCCGCTTTGTCCTTCCGGGGATATCCGTTCGGGCTTCCCCTTTCCGTCGAGGCGACTTTTATAGAGGTAGCGCTGGGTGAAATTATCGGGACAGGCCGTGTAATATACATAGCCTGACCGGGGATCGAGGCAATTCAGCTCCACCACATCAAATTCCCCCTGGGTAACGGGAGTCACGCTTCGGCCATCCCTCGATACTTTATACAGGTGGCGCCATCCGCTGCGCTCACTGGTCCAGGTAAAGAATCTGTTGCCCTCCAGCCATTCCAGGTCGTCATGCACATCCAGGAAAGCCTCGTCGGATTCGGTGAGGATGTTCTCCAGGCCCATCGTCTCCAGGTTCCCGATCCACACCCGGTTGGTATTTTGCAGCCGGTTCAGCTGCTGAATGATCACCTCATCGGCATCCGGCACCACTTCCATCCTGACCAGGTAGTGGTTCCGGGGATCCCCTGGGATCTGAAACCATCGGGTGTCCCCTCCGCTGGCGGCTACCACCCCGATCCTGACCGCCGAATTGGTGGTTCCCACCTTGGGGTAGGGAAAGGGCAGGGGCTGGGAATAGATGGAATCGAGGTTGTTGATCATGTAAAAAGTGCCGGTTCCCTCCGTATCGGAATGCCAGTACACAATGTTTTCCCCATCATTGCTCCACCTGAATCCATCTCTGCATGCGAACTCCTCTTCATATACCCAGTCAAAGGTTCCGTTCACAAAACGCTCTCCTCCGTCCTTGGTAAGCTGGGTAATCTTTCCATCCTTCAACTCCTCCACATACAGGTTGTGCCCGCTCACATAAGCCACGCGGGAGGCATCGGGCGAGAACTTGGCAAACATGAGCGAGGAGGATGGCAGGGAACGTCCCATCCTGACCAGGCTTCCTGTTTGCAGATCCAGTACCCAGTAATCTCCCCGGGTATGGTACCTCCATACCCTTTGCGTATTGGCGAACAACAGGAGTTTGCTGTTGTCGGCAGACCAGGCATAATCCCGGATGCGCAGGGGATCGGTTTCTCCTACCGGAACCAGCTGACTGGCCCCTACCAGCAATTCTCTTTTTCCCGTTTTTGCCTGGTACCGGATCACTTCACTGCACCTGAGCTCAGAATTGTACTCCAGGGTGGTGTAATGCTTTGAGTCTTCCAGCCACCGGACCGAGCGGTAGGAACGGGTCGGATAGGTGTTGTTTTTATAAATTTCTTCCAGGGTTAGCACTTTGTCAGGCTCCTGTCCTTGCACCCAGTGGGTGAGTGTCAAAAAGAGTATAAGGGAAAAATTGAAAACGCTTTTCATGGATCTGGATTATTATGTAGTCTAAATATAAAGCAAAGTTTCCTAACTTGTTGTCCATGGAACCCATCCCCATGTACCGGTATGAAAAGTATTATTTCAGGATGTTTACTCCCCTGATGATCCTGATCACTGTGATCTTCCTGATCTATGCTGAATACCTGGGCGCAAGCATCACCTTTCTGTTGGGGGTCCTGCTCGCTTTCTCTTACCAGGGGATAATCATTGATGCTTCGAATCAAAAGTACATGAAGTATGACCGGTTCCTGGGCTGGAAAATCGGGCGATGGGAATCGCTCTCCACCCCATCCTATGTAACCATCGTCAGAATCAACCTGAGCAGCAGGCGCGCCGCTCCCTCACCCATTGTGCTGCCCCAGGATAAAAAGGGTGCCAGGGCCTATAAGGTAAACCTGGTGGTGGAAGGCGACGAGCGATTCATCAGCATTTGCCGGGGATCCCTTGAACTGATGACCGAAGAAGCCCTCAGCCTGGGCAGATATCTTGGGACCAGGGTACTGGATTACACCACCAATGAAAAAAAG